>JAFGIZ010000228.1 GCA_016929365.1 Lentisphaerota bacterium | reverse complement strand
ATGTTCGCGCGATTTTTCGCGCGCCCCGATACCTTTGCGCTGGGAGTCTGCAACGGGTGCCAGATGATGGCGCAGCTGAAGGACATTATTCCGGGAGCGGGACACTGGCCCGTGTTCGCGCGAAATTTCAGCGAGCGGTTCGAAGCGCGTTACGTGACCGTTGAGATTCTGCCTTCGCCGTCGATTTTTCTGGAGGGCATGCACGGATCGCGCCTGGGCATTGCCGTCGCGCACGGCGAGGGGCGCGCTGCGTTCGGACCCGAGGGCTTTCCCGGCGCCCGTTTCCGGGATGCGGCGCCGGGATGCGCCATGCGGTACGTCGACAATTCCGGGAAACCGACCGAACGGTACCCGCTGAATCCAAACGGTTCGCCCGGGGGCATGACGGGATTCACATCCGAGGACGGGCGCGCAACAATCATGATGCCGCACCCGGAACGCGGGTTCCGCGCACTCCAGCTTTCGTACCGGCCCCGGGGCCTGTTCGAGGGGGAGCGGGGCCCCTGGATGCGTTTTTTCGAAAACGCAAGGCGTTTTACGCACATGTAGGGCGCCATACGAATTTCCGCAATTCGTGCTTGACCCCACGGGCACAAACGCAATAATGAGACGTGAGGGGTTGCAGCGCGTTGGCGTGGCGTCGTAGTCTGGTCATTCTTTTCGGAGGCCTGTCATGAAGCTTCTTGCCGGAGCATGGGTACGGTTCGCATTTTTCTTTCTCCTGACAGTTTTTCTGGCCGGGGGGGCAGTGGGCGATTGGGATCCGGGAGACGCATTCAAAATGCATTATCCCCAGGAACCGGACCCCGTCGGCTGGGACGTCGATTGTCAGAATTACATGCTGGGCGATGACTGGCTTTGCACCGAGTCGGGCCCGGTAACGGGCATCCACTTCTGGGTGTCCTGGTACCAGGACGTCGAAGGCACGGTCGCCGACGTGCAATTGCGCATTTACGACAACTTTGCGGGACCGCCTTACAGTCAGCCGAGCAATCTGCTCTGGGAGGCTAATTCCAGCAAAGGCGAATGTGCGCTCGCGTATCGCTTTTACGGCTCTGACGCACAGGGTTTCCTGGAACCGCCCACGGGAGTCAGCCTGCCGGATCATTTCAATTATTATCAGATCAATTGCACGGATTTCCTCTCACCGTGGGAACAGGTCGCAGGGGAAATGTACTGGTTGGTGGTGACCATAACGACAACCGGAGGCGGGGTTGTCGGCTGGAAGAGCACGCTGACGCCATACGAGGATGCCGCGGTGTACTGGGACGGCATTTCGTGGCAAATGCTCATGGACCCCATTTATGCAACGTCCCTGGATCTGGCCTTTGTGATCAGCGGCGGTATCGCGGCGGGGCCGGACAAGATAGACTGGGGCGCGCTGAAGGGCCCGAATACGGCCGTCACAACCCTGGGGGTGCCGACGGAGAGCATCACGGGGGTGGTTTACGTGGCCGGTGTGACGGATCCCGCGGGGCAGGGGGCCGGGATCAGCGCCGAACTGGGCTATGGTCCGTACGGCTCATTCCCGACGAATAATCCCGCATGGTCGTGGGTCCCGGCAGGTTACGCGGGGGACGATCTGACCAACGACCTCTATGCGGCCACGTTGACCGTCAATACAATCGGCCAATTCAGTTATGCCTACCGGTTTTCGATCGACGGCGGGGCGAACTGGCTGTATGGCGACCGGGCGGATGCGGGCACCCCGCCGGGCGGCAGCGCCGACGGATACAATCCGGCCTTTGCGGGCGACCTGTACGTCGAACCCCCGGAAAGCTGCGCCAAGTACAGTCAGCTTCCGGATTGCCGGTACGGCGTGGATATGCCGACCTGGGGTATGTGGGATCCGCAGGGCGGAGGCATTGATACGATGTACCTGGTGGCCGACGACTGGTGGTGTGACGGCCGTCCCATCACGGGGTTGCGGTGGTGGGGGTCATACCTCGGATGGGAAATCGAAGAACCGCCGCTGACCAAGGCCGACGGCCGCCCGGTCGGCTTCAAATTGACCTGGTACACCGACGTCCCGACCAATGCCGCGCTGGGTATCGAGTACAGTCGGCCCGGGGTGGAGATTACCAATACGATTGTCGCCCTGGCGCCTTACGACTGGCCTGAGCCGCCCCAGGCCGGCCAGGTCGTCGAAAGCTACTACTGTATCGTGACGAACAAGCTGACCATGCCGGGGTACGAGCACGAGTATCTCTACGAAGCCGTACTGGAAACGCCCTGGCTCGAGAAAGAAGGCACGGTATACTGGCTCAGCATTCAGGCACTGTATGATATAACCGAACCACCGGAATCCGGAACCCCGAAATGGGGTTGGAAAACATCGGACGAGCTGGACACGATTGACGATGCCGTGGTCTGGGACACCACGGGCATGCCGCACGCCGAGATTCCCTGGCAGGAGATGAACTGGCCGCGCTATCCGCTCCCGCGGCTCTGGGAGCAGTCGCACGGCTACAACCGCTTCATCATGCCGCCGCCGACGAATCCCTCTGTCAACATGGCGTTCGAGCTGTGGACGGATGTGTGTCCGGGTCGCGCCAAGAAGTGGGTGCAGGAGCCGGATATGGTGTTCGGCACCGACATGTGGTGCTGGCGCAAGGAAGAGGGGCCGCCGGGCGTTATCCGGGCGGACGATTTTGTCTCGGACGGGCGCTTGATTACGGACATCCACTGGTGGGGTTCGTACAGCAACTGGCAATGGTGGGTGCCGGGATGCGCCACCAATCCCGTGTCGCCGCCGAAAGGCCTGAATCGTCCGAAATGGTTCCTGCTAAGCTGGCATCTGGATGACGGCGCATGCCGGCCGCTCAATCCGCCGCTGCGGGACATCTGGGTGTCGATTACCAACTGTCACGAAGTGTATTACGGCACCGTCACGCAGGAGTGGGTTAATCCGGAAATCCTGCACTACGAGCACGAATACCAGTATTACGTGGACCTGCTCGAGGTGGACAGTTGGTGGGAGGAGATCGCGGGCGAGCATTACTGGTTGAATATCCAGGCGGTCTTCGACGCGGAATTTTTCCCGGGCATGGACGAGAATCAGCACATGGGCTGGGGCTGGAAGGTGGCCAGGGGATTCTGGGAGACCAACAGTCCGTGTCCCTCGGTGGAATCCGGGGATGGAGGTGTGACGTGGGTCGAAGGCGTCATGCCGCCGCCGCCGTATCCGCGATCGGATGAGGTCTGGTACGATCTGGCTTTTGAGCTGACAACCACCGAGCCGAGCACGAATTACGCCGGTCCGATCGTGATCACGAATATTGCAACATGGACCACCAACGCGTATAGGGTCAAATCGGTGGGCCATTCCGGGGCCGGTGTGCAGTACCTCCAGATGCGGACGAACCTGCTGACGGGAGGATGGACGAGTGTGTCAACTAATCCGACGCCCAAGCATGCCCCCTTGCGGAATACCTGGACGCGGGGGTGGGGCCACTCTAACGAGTTTTACCGCGTGCTTGAAAAGTAGCCGCCTGCAGCGCGCTATTCGGCAACGGCCCTGGCGCTCTGCGGTTTCCTGAAGAGCAGTTTGTGGAAACCGCCCCGTGCCAGGGCGCGGCTGAGTTCCTGAATGTTTTCAGGCCGCGCATCGACGGGAATCTCGATAACAACGCGCGTATTCGGCCCGGCGCCGAGCGAGCGGATGGTTTTGACAAGGTCCCGGTAATCCGCCGGGCGGCCTTCAACGGCAAGGGCGCCCCCGGCATGCATCGTGATGTCGATGGCTTCGCGGCTGCCGCCGTGAGTCATCCTGCAGGCCGAGGCCATGCAGACGCCGACCATGAGGATGACGGGCAGAGCCTTCTCTAACGCGTAAAGCACCATGCCCTCAGCGTAGAACAGCTACGGGTTGTTGGTCGAGGCGTTCTTTTCCGGGGCGCCCACGCTGTTGTCCTGAATCACCGTGGCATGGGCGGTCCAGAACTTGGAGTCCTGCACGGCAAGTGTGTTGGCGCCCTCGGTCGTTCCGGAGCGCGTGTAGTTGACCAGGCGCCCGGTCCCGCCCGTTCCCGAGAGGGTGCCGAGTTCCGGCGCGCTCATGCTCCACGTGAAGGGCGGATTGCCGCCCACGGCTTCAAAGATAACGAGCGTGTTCGTGTCGGCAAACCCGAGCGTAACGGCGCCCGGCTCAATGTAGAACTCGGGCAGCCCTTCACCGTTGTCCGCGTCTGTGTCCGAGTTGTTTTCACATCCGGCGAAGACCGCCAGGGCAGCCAGCAGACAAAGCATGCACATTTTCATCAGAAGTAGTACCCCACACCCAGGCTGACGACGTTATCGCCGCTGCCGTATAATTCCGCGGTTACCGCGCCCAACCATCCGGATTCACCCAGCATGTCGAATCCGGCCCGAAATCCGAAGTTGCGTTCGGCCTCCACGTCCTCGCCGCCGTAGCGGCCGTCCGCATCGGCGAAGATCAGCCCGCCGCGCAAACGCATCCCCTTCGGGCGATGCTTGTGCGCGGCGGGGTCATAGACCGTGTAAACGAACTCGGGGACCACGCCGAATTCGGTCCAATCGAAGTCGGCGTTGTCAAAATTGGATTCGCGGTAACGGTAAAAACCGTCTCCCCCGAAACTGACGAACTGGCGGCGGCCGGAAACCGGGGAACGCCGTATCACGTACTCGGCCAGGGTGAACCGGGCCCCCAGCCCCGCGGCCAGGCCGCGCTCTCCTTTTTCCTCGATCAGCTCCGCGCGGCTCGATCCCGCCTCGACGTAAAGACCAAGCCAGGGAAGGGGGGTATAGCCGGCCCAGGCGATCCAGTGCGAAAGGTCGACATCAAGGTCGCGCGACTCCGCGTCAAAATCGCGTGCTCCGGTATCCCAGCGTGCGCCGACGCTCCAGCCGGAGGGCGCCTTGAACGCCAGCAGCGGATCCGGTTGCCCGGGCATCTCCGCCAACGCAGGACCCGCTAAAGCGGCCACCAGACAGATGAGTTTAATATATACATGTGGCTTCATGACACGCTTGATTCGCACGAACCGTGCCAAACCGCCATTCTTCCCGTTTCGATTCTAACTAATTCATACATAACGAATTGCATCGATTCGGCGTTTCCCCGCGCGAAGCCTGTGTCCGTCAAGTGCATACACGCGTATCCAGTTTCGAGGCACATGCACCCGGAACTGCATACAACCTGATGCAGCTTGAAAAAAGCCCGGTTGCGAAGAAGCGCGCTTGGGCGTTTATAAACATCTTGTGAGACAGGATTTACAGTGGAGACAGTACTGCTCTGTGGTTTGGCATGTTTCGTGCATAGAAACCTTCATCATGCAAAAGAGCTTTTATTTACGCATAGTTGGCGGGTCCCTTATCTTACTTTTGGCGACGCTGGGGATGTGGACCGGGTGCGTTCAATTCGGGGTGCCCGAGGTGCCGGCTGAGGACGATGCCGCCTCGGCCGATGGAGCGGACGCGGGGGGTGTACTGGCGGAAGCCCGCACATTGTTCGACGCGGGCCGGTACGAGGAGGCGCTGATTGCCTGCGTGGAGGCAGCGGCGGCGCATCCGCGGGCGGAGGGACTGCCCGAATTGCGGACGCAGATTCTGGGCGCCCTCGCCGAGCAGCGGTTGTTGCGTGCCCAGGAAGACGCGGCGTTGACGACCGGGCAGATGACCGCGGATGCGTTGGAGCAGGAGGTCTTGCCGGAAACGTTCCGCCTGAAGCGTTTCGTAAACGCGGAGGTTACGGATCACGCGACACCGGCCGGACCGATGCGCCAGGCGCTGGACGGCGAGGTATCGATCCACCTGCAGGGCGCGGACCTCTCGGCGATTATGGATGCCTTGTCCCGCGATGCGAACATCAACATGATAGCGGACCAGGGGATGGGCAAGGGCAAGGCCCTTGACGTGCAGCTGGACAAGGTGCCGCTCAGAGAGGTGCTGGACTATGTCTCGCGCAATTTCGACGTGCAGTTCTACCTGGGGGAGAACGTGATCTGGATTACGAATCCCGATAAGGTCAGTTCGGCGCCGCTGGAGACCCGGATTTACCGTTTGCATAAGGGGTTGCAGTTCCATGGTTCCGACTGGGGGGCGGATGACGCCGCCAAGCCGTCGCCGGCAACCCGTGACCGGCCTTTGATTGCGTTTCGCGCCACCGAATTGTCGACCGCAAAGAGCTATATCGAGGAAGTCATTGACCGCTTCGTGCCCGCGGTCGAGGGCGCCCAGCTGCACCTGGACCGGAACACGCATACCCTGATGGCGCGAAATACACCCGACAACCTGGAGATGATCGAAGAGATTATCAAGAACCTGGATGTAACACCGCCGCAGGTCCTGATCGAGGCCCGGTTTATCGAAGTGATGGCGGCGGATCTGCGGGAGATCGGGCTGGATTGGATACTGGATTCGCCGCTGGTGGTGTCCGAGAAGGCCGTGCTGCAGGACGGCACCTGGGCGGAAGCCCCGCAGACGCAGGTCCAGGAAGGCGACATCCTGCAATACGCGCCCTATATCAGCGACGACCAGGGGCCGACGCCGCTGGGTCCGCAGGGCGCATTCGGCGAAGTGCGGCAGGGCAATCCCGCCACGACGGAACAGGGCCTTAACCTGACGTACCAGGGTGTCCTGACTGAACCGATGTTCCGGGCGGTTCTGCACGCCCTGGATATATCAGGCAAAAGCCGGACCTTGTCGGTGCCGCGTGTTGCGACGATCAACAATAACCCCGCCAAGCTGCGGGACGGAGAGGACCTGCGCTTCTACGAGGAATTCCAGGCGCAGGCGTTCAACCTCCTTGACGCCAATAATCAGAAGTACACGATCACCGTTCTGATCCCCAAGGGCAAACCGGCTCTCGAGGAAACGGGTGTGACGCTGGTGGCGGTGCCGAGCGTCGGGGAGGACCGGCGGACCATCAGCCTGTTGCTGATTCCGACGATCAGTGTTCTGGAGGGCTTCGTATCGTACCAGGACGAGTCGGTCACGAACGATATCAGCCGCGTCGTCGTGAAGCTTCCCATTATTTCGCGCCGCGAGATACAGACCAAGGTGGTCGTGGAAAGCGGCGAAACGGTGGTCATGGGCGGCCTGATCTCGACGATTTCGCAGGAAACGTGGCACAAGACGCCCGTTCTGAGTTCCATTCCGCTGCTGGGGAATCTTTTTTCCCGTCTCGACACCACCGAACAGCGGAAGAATCTTCTGATCTTCGTGACGGCCACCGTTATGTCGGAACGCGGGGAGTCCCTGATCGCGGCGGGTGGCGGCGGGTGAAGCAGCGCGAGGCCATAGGGCTCGACATCGGAACGCATGCCGCGAAGGCGGTCCGGATCATACGGGCCGCCGGGGGGGTCCGGGTCGGGAAGCATGACTGGGTGCGCCTACCGGCCCGTGAGGAGGAGCGCGAGCGGGTCCTTCGCTCCTTCATCGAAAAGCACGGCTGGAGCGGGCGCCCTTGCGTGGTGCCGATGAGGGGCGAAGGCCTGATGCTCCGCACGTTACTCCGCACGCCGGGAGACGAGCGTTCGGTCGCCGATATTGTCGCTTCGGAAACCGAACCGTTTGACTCGCTCTCGGACCGCGGTACCGTGCGCGACTGCGTCACGCAACCAAGGTTCGCGGGGCGGCGCAGCGTCTGCCTGGCTGTCGCGCGGCTGGACGGGGTGCTGCGCGCCGTGGAATTCCATGACCGCATCGGTCTGCGCGTGGTGGACGTGGTGCCGGGTGCCGTGGCCTTGTTCAATGCCATGTTGCATTTCGGGCACGGGGGGCGGGGGCTGTTGGCCTGTGTGGACATCGGACACCGCGGTACGGAAATCTGTATTGGCCGCGCGCGGCAGATTTTTTTCGTGCGCCGTTTGCCCGTGGGAGCCGACGCGCTGCCGCACGAGGCGGACCGCTGGCTGGGTGAGCTGCGCAAGGCGATGGATCTCTTCGGTTCGCAATTCCCGGAACCGCGTTATCGCCTGAAGCGGGTGTTATTGTGCGGGGGCGGTGCCTTGACGGAGACACTGCCGGAGTGCGTCGAGCGGGCTACCGGCGTGCAGACCGAGCGCCTCGGCGAGCGGGTCCGGGCAGGCGGTATCCGTGAAATCGAACGTTATGGCACCGCGCTGGGCCTGGGCCTGGCGGGGCTGGGCAAAGGCCGTACGCATCTCAGCTTGCTCCCGCGCCCCATTCGAGAAAACCTGGTCTTGAAGTGGCAGAAAAAATACTGGGTCTTGAGCGGCGCCGCGCTGGTGCTGACCTGTACGGTTCTGACCCTGGGAACCTGGAAGGAGGCGCGCCGTTACGAGCAGGCCCTGGTGGAACGCCGCGCTGCCTTCGAGAGGCAGCGGCAACAGCGTGAGCGCCTTCTGGAATACGAAGCGTTGAACCGCCGGCTCGAGGAGCAGGTGACGCCGTTGCGGATCGCGGTGCGGAACGGGGCCCTGGTGCGCGCCGTAATCGCAGCCGCCGGCACGGCCAAACACGAGGAGGATTGGATTACCCTCATTGCGGACGCGCGGTCCTACGCCGGCACGAGCGGGGAGGATCCGCGCGCGGGGACGGCGGCACCGTCGGCCGAGGAAACGCAGATCGCACAGATCATCCTGGAGGGTTATACGCCGGTCGAAGACCTGTCCACGGTGCGGCGGATGATCGAAGTGCTGCGAGAGCATCCGGCCGTGGCCGACGCCGACCTCCTGGGAGACGATCGCGTTCGCACGGATGCGGCGCGCGACGCCCTCTGGGAGGGAACCGGTTGCCGCCTGTTTGCCGTCGAAGTGACCCCGGTGGCGCCATGAATGTACAGAGCATACCCCCGGCACAGAGGCAGCGGCGGCACATCGCGGCGATTTTCGCGTTAACGGCCGTTCTGCTGATCGCGCTCGCGGCGGGCGGGCTCTGGCCGCTGCTCAAAAGGCGGGATTCGGCTCGGGCCACGTTGGCCCGCGTCGATGAAGAACGCGCTGTGTTTCATGCGCGTTTCTGCCGCCCGCCGCTGGCCGTCCGGATCCGGAGGGAAGCCACGCTGCAGCGGACACTGGAGGCGGAATGGAAATCCCTTCGCCGGGATGTCGACACGTTCGGCGACCGTTCCCCGCTCTCGGAGGGCCTGCCGAAGGATGAAGAGGGCCGGATCGATTTCAAGGTTGCCCTCTTCGAGGCGCGAACCCGCTTGCAGGAACTGGCCGGCGAAAAGGGGGTCACGTTGCCCGCGGACCTCGGTATCCCGGAAGCCATCGCTACGGACGAGCATGCCGAGACCCGGTTGTGGCAGCTGGCGACAACCGTCAAGCTGGTTGAGCAGGCCATCGCGGCACACGTCCAGAGCATCGAGACCATTCATTCGCTTCCTCCTGTACGCCGGACGTTGCGCGAGCAACCGCCGCTGATCCTCGAGGAATACCCTGTACGGCTCGTCCTGCAATGTTCGTTTCCTATTCTCAATGCCTTGACGGACGCCTTGCAGGAGCCCGGCTCTTTCTTCACGCTGCGTCATATCCTGGCCGAACGGACCCAGCGGGACGGGGCGGCACCGCTGACGGTAGACGTGGTGTACGGCGGCATGCTGTTCCGCGAAAACGTCAGGGAGGCCGAGTGATGGATACCTTCTGGCGCTGGATACTCCGTATCAACGCGCGGGTCGTGTTTCTCCTTCTGGCCGCGCTCCTCGTCGGCGTGGGCACACTTTACATACGGCGCTGGGGCGAGGGTCCGCCTTCGCCAACGCTTCCCCCCGGCGGAGAGGACCCCGAGGCGGCGGTGGCCGAAAGCGGGGCTCTGCCCGAAATCGCGGGCGGCCGCGAGAATCCGTTTGCTTCGCCGTATTTGAAAGCCTGGGTGGAAGCGGAACGGGAGCGTGAGCGCCTCGAGGCGGAACGGCGCCGCAAGGCCGAAGAAGCGGCCCGCCTCAAGGCCGAGGAAGAAGCCCGCCGCAAGGCGGAGGAAGCCCGCCGCAAGGCGGAGGAAGCTGCGCGACGTAAGGCGGAACAAGAGGCACGGCGCCAAGCCGAGGCGGCCAAGCAGGCAGCGGCAAAGCCCGCGCCAAAGGCGGCAGAGGAGAAACCCAAACCGCCGCCGAAAAAGACCGTCTTGCTGTATCGCGGAACCATTACGCGCACCGATGGCGTAACGCTGGCCCTGATCGAAAACCGCTCGACGGGCGGATTGCAGTTCTGTAGCGAGGGCGACGGTGCGTACGGGTTTACCGTAGGAAGCGTCACGAGGCAGCGCGTCACGCTGTCGCGGGGAGAGGATGATACGCTCACGCTCGAGGTAGGCGTACCCCTGGAGGTCACTGAATGACAACGGACAACGACCATCGGGACGACGCCGCGCCCACGCGTATGCGCGAGGAGATACTGGCCCGGTTGAGCGAACGGCTGGTGGCATCCGGATGCCTGACGTCCGATGCGCTGGAAGAACTGCAACATCGCGCACACTGGCTCGGCGAACCGCTGGATCGTATTCTCGCCGAGGAGGACGCCGTT
>JAFGIZ010000227.1 GCA_016929365.1 Lentisphaerota bacterium | reverse complement strand
CAGGATGGCGAGCAGCGTAAGCAGCGGCGTGGCCAGGCCGATAACGGGGCAGACGCTGCAGGCCAGGCCGAGCGCGATGCAAAGCGCAATGCGGCGGGGGGTCGTGCCCTGTTTGAGGAGGCGCATGACCTGGTCTAGGATGGCGTGGAGCGCGCGCATCAGAACGCCAGTTCCAGGGCCAGGAGGGGGGCAAGCCCGGCGCCGTCGGGACCGGCCTGCGCGCCGCGCTGCCTTGCGTTGAAACGGTGCGCGGCGTCGATGCCGCCGTAAATGCTGCCGCTGTACCAGGTCAGCTCGAAGAAACTGATCACCGCGAATCCGCCCCATTGTTCTTCTCCGGCGGTTTCGACCATGCCCCAGATGAAGATGCCGTTGAGCAGCAGGGAGCGCAGGGCGTTGGCGTATTCCCCGGAGTAGGCATAGCCGAGACCGGGCACGAGCCCCAGGATCCCGCCGAGCCGGGGCGAACGGCGGGCCGGCGGCGCGGTTTCCATGATTTCGCTCAGCGGCGTGGCCGGTCCTCCGCAGAGCCAGGCGTCGTGCGCGTCGAGGGGGTCGCGGTAGAGGCGGCGGCCGTTGATTGTGACGGGGTCCGCCTGCGCGGCTACGACGCCCGGTTCGCGCACGGCGCGGTCGGCGATGAGCGGCAGGGCGAGCAGGCCGTGCTTATCCAGGGCCCGGCAGGCGTATTCCGAACAGGAGGGATGGAGGGAACAGCGCCGGCCGATCGCGGGACTGATCTGACTGCGGTAGAACCCCACCACGGCGTGTCCGGCGCGCGCAACAAGGCCCCGTCGGGGCGCAAGCGGTTCGTCTGCGGGGACGGTGGCGGCCCCGAGCAGGAGAAAGCCGGTGCACAACACGCGGACCGTTACGGCGGCCTTCAGGGGACGATCAATACCAGTTCGCGCCGTACCGGTTGGCCCATTCATGCGCCGTCATGCCCTGGTAGCATTCGATGCCGTCCCAGACGCCGATGACGAGGTTCACGAACGGGACGATGCGCATCCATTCGCGCCAGTGCATGTCAGCGCCTTCGTTCCATTGCGAGCCTTCGCGAATGCCCCAGCAGCAGCCGACGACAAAGGCGGCGGGGCCGCCGGGTTCGCGGTTGACTTTGGCCTCGAGATCGACGGCGCACGCACTCAGCAGCACGAGCGCAATGCAAAAAGCGAGCAGGCCTTTATTCATATGGATTCCTCCCGAAACTTACGGTTCTACGGGAAGGTAGACGGTAGGAGCGTGAAGGACAAGCCCTTTTTTCCCCGGAAGCGGTGCAGCGGGCGGCAGGGGTTGCGGATGTCGCGTGGAGGTCCGCGGTGTGCAGTCCCGGATCTGCGGCCTGCAGTCTACCGCCCGGCGGGGGGATCGTAGGTGTCGCGGAAGTCGGTGCTGAAGGTGACGTTGGTAAAAAAGCGGGAGGCGTCGAAACGGGTTTCGGGGATGGGCGTGTTGATGCGCAAATCGTGAACGAGACGCGTTTCGCGAACCGTTTCGCCGTCGGGTAACGTCAGCGTGCCGTCGTGGCGCCGCGGGATCCAGCAGTGCGGACCGGCGGCGACAAAATCCGCGTACCGGTACGCGGCCCGGCGGATCCGCCGCTCGGGGGAGGCGTAGACCGCGATGGCATGCAGGCGCCCCTGCGCGTCCACGGTCAGAACGGCGAACCCCTTTTCGCCGGCGTAGCCCGCGCAGAGGCCGCCGTCCGCGGGCGGCGCGAGCGGCGTTTCGGGCCGCGTTCGCAGGCGGCGCAGGTGTTCCATGGGTGTGGCCGGGATATTCAGCGCCGCCTCCGTCCACGGACCCTGCAGATCGTCGATCGGGCGCGAGAAACCGCACGGCGCGCCGGCTTCATAGTAGTACAGCGTGAGTCCGTCCATCACGACGCGGCGGGCGGCGGGTTCGGTGATCCGCACGTGCAGGCGGCGCGGGCGCCGGTAGGCGACGTGGCTCACCATGCGGACGGTCCTGTCGTCGGCGACGGTGGTCTTCTCAATGCGGCACGCGATCGTATCGATCGCTTCAAAACCCGCGCACAGCCGTTCGGCCAGCGTCCGCGTATCGGATCCGTCTGCCGGAACGTCCGCCGCCCCGGCCATGCCGGCCAGGACACAGGCCAGTGCGGCGGGCCAGGCCGTCCGCCGGCCGTTCAGCCTCGTGCCATGCCCTTTTCCGGATGGGTTTTCCGCCACTGGTATTCCTTTTCGATTTCCTCGAGCATCATCTCGTGCATGGGCGTGCCGGGCATGATGACGCGTGCTTCGATCGGTTCTCCGGAGGCTACGCGGAAGACGTCCTCCAGGTAGCTTTGGGCGTCGAGGCCCTGCAACCGCGGGTCGAGATAGTGTCCGTACAGGTGCAGCGAGTCGTTGATATCGGTGTAGCTGCCCCGGGCGACCGGAACGCCGAGCTCGCGTTCCAGGGCTTGGCGCACCTCTTCGTGAATCCCCTCCGTGATGCCGAAGATATTGGAAGGAACGGCCTTGAGATGGTCGCGCGAGCGCCAGTGGCCGTTGACGTGCATGGTGTAGCCTTCGTCTTCCGTGTTTGCATACAGCCGGAACCAGAAGCGCTGCAGGCAGGGGGCGTGGTACTGGTCCCAGCGGTAGGGCCCGAGCTGGCCGTCATTGTGGTCCCAGCGCGGGTCCCAGGTGATGCACTGGGCCGACCGGCTGGTGGGATTCTGTTTCAGGTTCCGCACGACGGAATCGAGCTGGTTGATCGCGCGCGGCGCGCCTTCCAGGTCGAAGTACGGGTAGGCCCGCAGGCGCTGGCTGTACATATAGTTCCAGCGTTCGTCGCCCTTGATCTCGTCGAAACGGTTCCCGCGTATGGCCTGCGCCACGGCCTCCGGCGAGATCATCCAGGCGTCCTTGACCCCCTCGAT
>JAFGIZ010000226.1 GCA_016929365.1 Lentisphaerota bacterium | reverse complement strand
TCCGTCGGCGATGTGATTACCTGGGAATTTACCGACACCGATTTTCTTAATGCCTGGATCGCCCATCCCGAAGACAACGCGGGGTTCCTGGTCCGGCCCGTGGGCATCGCCGGGTACGACGAGTACCGCTTTCACAGTACCCGGGCCGCCGTGAAGGAAGACCGCCCCGCCTTCGAGGTGGACCTCGAAGGCTACCGCCCGCCGCTGCAGTACTATCTCGAATACGATCTACCCGCCCCGGCCAAGGTGTCGATCCTGGTCAGGAACAGCAGCGGTGAGGTCGTTCGGGAGCTGCTGCACGGCGCGGACCGGGCGGCGGGCTACCACCTGGAGCCCTGGAATCGTAAAGATGACCAGGGTGCGTATGTCAGCACCAACGACACGTATACCTGGGAGCTGTTGCGTTCGGAGGGCTTGCAGAGCGAGTTTCTCATGAATCTCGGGGTCAACATCGGGCTGCCCGAGCTGGGCGCAGACGAGTGGCCCGGCAACCACGTGCCGCCGTACTCGGTGGCCGTGGACACGAATCACCACGTCACCCTTATGGCCGGGCTGAGCGAGGGGCCGGCCTGGGCCGTCCAAATGGACGCCACGGGCAACCGCATCTGGACGTCCGAGGGCCGCCTGTTTCCCGAAAAAGCCGTGGCCATGGGCGTGGATGACGGCAAGATTTACATCCTGCGGGAATACGGCCGGATTCAGGTCATGGACACGGAGCCGGACGGGCCGGTGCTGAGCGAGTGTCTGGCCGAATGGGATTACCACTACACGGAGAGCGAGGCGGAGTACACCGACGGCATGGATATGGACGTCCGAGGGGGGCGGCTGCTTGTGTCCAGCGAAGGCGATCTGGTCGTGAACCGGCTCAGCACGGCGGACGGACATGTCATCGAGACGATGCCGACTCCCTATCCGCCGCGGGGCGTCGCCATCGACAACAACGGGGACGGCCTCTACATCTGCGGCGAAAATGTCTACCGCTTTCCGTTCGGGTACGGGGTCGCCCAGGATTTCGAAACCAATACCGTCGCACCCTTTATCCGGACGCCCAACAGCGAGCTCGCCACGCCGCTCCTGTTTCCCAAAGGCCAGTGTGTCGGCCTGGCCGCAGTCGATGCCGTGTCGCATTCCATCGAATACGAGAATCTGGACCCGGGCGATGCGATATCCGCCGGCGCCTGGGTTCTGGACGGGGATGCCGAGCACAATCCCGGCCGCGCCGCCGCCGCGGTCGATGTGTTGCTGTACGACGCCGGCGGCAGTCACGTGCGTACGCTCTCGGCTACGGGCGGCGATGACGACCAGCAATGGCATGCGCTTGCGTTCGCGGGCACGGTCCAGAGCAACGAAAAGAAGGCCGTATTCAGGTGGCGGAGCATCTGGAACCAGGAACCGGTGTATTTTGACGGAATCCATGCTGAGATCGATGGATCGGTCGTGTACACCAACAACTTCGACGAAGAAACTGTCGGCCTGTTCGAACGCGTGTCCGGAGATGTGCCGCCCGAACCTTCGCCGGTAGCCGAAAGCTGCTATCCCAACGGCTACGTCGGCCGGCTCGGCTCGAATCAAACCTTCTCCGTGACGCTGAACGATCTCAGCCCGGGCGATGTCCTGAGGAGCTCCGCCTTTATTCTGGACGGCGCTACGAATGCCCATCCGAACCGCTCCGCCGCCATGATCGACTTTGTCATGAAGGATGCCCAGGGCGTTCATACCCGTACGGTGAGTCGGCACGGCGGCAACGACGACCAGCAGTGGCATTTCCTCGAGAACGTAGCCACGGTGCAGAGCAACGAAGTCACGGCCGTGGTGCGCTGGCGCAGCATCTGGAACCAGGACCCTGTATATTTCGACCGCCTGAAGCTGACCCGCCATGCCGTTGTCATCTCGGGCCTGCACAATGCCGTCTGTTCCGAAACGTTCGAAAGCGGCGCGTTCGGCGTATTCGAACACGTCAGGGCGACAGAGCCGTCCGCCCCGACACCGGTCCCGGGCAGCAGTTACGTGGGCCGCCTGGGCTCCAACGCAACCTATTCCATAACGCTCAACGACCTGGAGCCGGGCGATGTCCTGCAGGGATCGGCCTATATCCTGGACGATGCCACGGCAGTCGATCCCGGCCTTCACGCGTTTACGCTGGATTTCGTGATGAAGGACGCCCAGGGGAGCGATACCCGCGTGGTTGCCCTCCCCGGCGGCTCCGACGACCAGCAATGGCATTTTATCGAAAACGCGGTCACGGTTCAGAGCAACGAAGTCACGGCCGTGGTGCGCTGGCGCAGTATCTGGAACCAGGACCCGGTTTATGTTGACGATCTGCGCCTGACCGCCACCGGCCGGGGCGCGCGCAAGGCGTCGCCGCGCCGGCTTGCCGTGGATCCCGCGGACGGCGACATTTACGTGCTCTGCGACGGCGAGACCCAGCAGGTTCTGCGATACAATGCGCAGGGCGTCTTGCAGCAGACCTTGTTCGCATACGGGGGCCGCTGTCGCGACGGGGCTTACGATCGGGACAACCTGGCCGACCCGACGGACATCGCCGTCGCGCCGGACGGGTCGTTCTGGCTGACCGAACCCCTGACGGAGCCGCGCCGCACCGTGCATTTCAGCAGCAACGGAACCCACCTGGCCGAGTTCTACGGTGGCCACGATTATGCGGCCTCGGGGTTTGCCGATCCCGACGATCCCTCGCGCGTGTTCGTTTGCGCGCACAACCGGCATGGGCCCGACTACGCCATGACGGAATACCAGGTGGATTATTCCAACCGGACGTCCTCCGTAACCGCCGTGTATCGCTATGCGCGGAACCCGCTCACGGACGGCCAGAGTTTTGGAAATCCGCGTTTCCAGATCCGCCGCTACAACGGCTGCACGTTCTTCTGCGAAGACGAATATCCGGTGGTGTACCGCCTGGATGCCTCCAACGCGGCGTTTACGGCAGTGGCGGTGTGCGGCAAAGCCCGCCAATCCAATACGTGGCAGATTCCCGAGGCGTTTCGTCCCGGCGGCACCCAGCCCGAGAACCTGATGTTTGCCTGGGCCGATCACGACGGTGACGGCGCCGTGCAATCCAACGAGATTACGTTCACCGAGGGACGCTTCGAATCCTCCGTGCAAAACAGCCGGTCGGCGCATATCTCGGACAACTTGACCTACATCGGGCCTTATCCCGATCGCACGCAGCCGGTCGAGGTCCGGGATTACGAGGGGCCGGCGTCGATGGCGCCGGTCTCGTGGACCGGGCAGGGGACGCCGGTCTACCACTGGACCAACCGCGTTGTGCTGAACGACGGCATTCCGGCGACGTTTCGTTTCCCCGACACGTGCGGCTACAAGCAGGACGCGGATGGCTGCATCTACGGGGGCTACAACGAACGCGATCCCAGTATCGCCAACGGCATCGGAGACCAGTTCTGGTGTTCCTCGGTCGGGGGAACGCTGCTCGTGAAATGGCGGACGGACGGCGAAATCGACTGGGTCGTAGGACGGCATTCGCGCAGTACCGGGTGTGCGCCGGGCGAGATGCGCTATATCTGGCGGCTGCTGGGCCCGGTCCATGACTGTATCGTAGTCCAGGATGTCAACCAGTCGCTCAGCCATGTCTATCACGAGGACGGCCTTTACGTGGGGCGCCTGCTGGACAACCCGGCGGCAGGCACGCCGCCGGAGGCGTACCGGCTTTGCGGCGAGAATTTCTCGGGCCGGCTCCACCGGATTTCCGACGATGCGGTGTACTACTACGGCGGCGGAGGAAACAAGGTCCAGGTTTTCAAGGTTTCCGGATTCGGCTCGATCCGGCGCAGTTTCGGCGACGTCTTTCTCAGGCATCCCGGCACGCTTCTGATTCTGCGTTGATATCCGGGATAAATGACGATGAAGTGTATCTGCCTCGCACCACGACACTTAATCGTCTACTTAACCGACCCACTTGCGCGGTTACACGTAATCGACCCAATTAAACGCTGCCGGGCGTGCCTGTAACGTTTAGCGTACAGGGGGATGAAGTTTTGGCGCACGTATTCGGAAGTTTTGAACGCACCGCGACACGGACGGGCCGGGGTGTTGACCCGCAAACGGGCGGTTGATAACCTGCGCGAATGAGTATGATGACATTTCAACTTGGAAAGCGCCGTGTTGTACGGTGGGCGGTCCGGGGGGGGGCGGCCGCGTGGTGTCTGGCCGCCGCGGCCGCCCTGGCGGCGGAGGAACAGGGCCTCGACCGTTATCTTCCCTTCGACAAGCCCTCCGTTGAAGCCCTGCGCCGGCATGACAACCGGCTGGTCCTGGGTCATCATCATATCTTTCCGCCGGGCTTCAACGAGGTGGACTGGAACGATTACTACACGCGGAACTGGGTCAATCCGCGGGGCACGGAAGGCGCGCATGATCACGCGCCGTACGGCGGCTACATGCGCCAGCGCCCCGTTCCCATTCCCGTGCGCGAGGCGGAGAACTGGAAATTCCTGAACAACGTGGACGATGTGAAGCTGGCCGTGGCGATGGGGCTCGACGGTTTCATCGTAAACCTGGTGAGCCCGGCCGGGGACGCCCACTGGCGCTGGAAGCAGGCCGTGTCCGTGATCGAGGCCGCGTACGCGGCCGACCCGGAATTCAAGATCATTGTCGGGGCCGATTGCGTCTGCGCCTATCGCGAACCGGATGCCGGGATGTTAGTCGATCTCGTGAAGGCGCTACAGGCATTTCCCAATATCCTCCGCCTCGACGGGAAGCTCGTGTTGTCGGCCTGGGGCGCCCAGCGCCATCCCGGGGCCTACTGGCGGGAGGTCCTGGACGCGATCCGCGGCGCCGGCCTCGAGGTGGCGTTTATCCCCTGCACCCACGGGTTCTGGATCGAGACGGACAACGGCAAGACCTGGCTCGAGAACAACGCCGGGCTGTGCGACGGCCTGATGGATTCGGCGGTAAGCTGCTCCTACGAACAGGCGCGCGATTGCCATGGAACGGCCGAGCACGTCAAGGCCCTCGGCATCGACCGCTGGGTCGAGACGATTCGAGCCCAGGACCTGCGCCACAGCGTCTCGTGGGACGCGGCGAACACCCGGCTCCTGCGCGAGACCTGGGATATCGCCATCCGCGAGCTCGGGCCCCGGGACTGGGCGCAGCTGTTCACCTGGAACGACTTCAAGGAGAGCGCCATACGGCCCGCGACGGGCAGCCAGTACGCGTTCTACGATTTGTGCGCCTACTACATCACCTGGTTCAAAACCGGCACGCAGCCGGACATCACGCGCGACGTGCTCTACTACTGCCACCGGACCCAGTCGCTCGGCGCCGAGATCGATCCGACCTGGAAAGACGCGCCGTCGCGCGTGATATCCGGGTCGAGCCGGCGCCCGGCGCAGCCCTTTGACGAGATCGAGCTGCTGGCGTTTCTGACGGCGCCCGGCGAGCTGCAAATCTCGGTCGGCGCCGCCGCCGGGCGCAGGGCCGCCGAAGCCGGGATCACGTCGTTTACGATCCCGGTTGCCGAGGGCACGCCGGAGTTCAAGCTGGTCCGTGACGGCAGCACGGCGATTCATATGCGCAGCAAGTGGACCGTCAGCAACGAGATCATTTACGACAACCATCTCTACTACGCCGGGAGCAGCACGCGCGAGCGGAACCTGCTGCGGCATCCCGCGGCGGAGGCGCTTCGCGAGCGGCTCGTCGTGGAATGGCACGGCAACGAGACGTACGGGGTGTATGCCCGCGACGGCTCGGGCCACGGGCATCATGCGCGGTTCACCCGTTTCTCGGATATCCGCCATGCCGCCGGCGTCCACGGGAACGCCGTCTGGTTCGCGCCGCCGAACGACGGCGCGCGTTATATCTGCACGGCGCCGGCCCCGGCGTTGCATCTGCCCGAGTTCACGGCCTGCCTGTGGGTCCATGCCCTGGGGTCCGTCAAGGGACGGCTGCTCGAGGGCGGGGCGGTCCGGACGGACTGGCTGCTGGACGCCGCGGACGGCGCATTGCGTTTCCGGGTCGTGGACGGCACATCGGCCGTTACCGTCACCGCGCCCGGGCCGCTGCCGGCGGACCGGTGGAGCCATGTCGCGGTCAGCCGCGGGGCTTCGGAGCTGCGCCTGTACATCGACGGCCGCCGGGTCGCCTCCGGCGCGGTTCCCGCCGGCGCCCGGCCCCCGCCGCCCGGCCCCCGCCGGCTCATGGCGGGCGCGGGTTACGAAGGCGCGCTGGACGAGGTGCACCTGTACCGCGGCGTCCTGGACGAAGCCGCGATCGGGGCCGTACGCGACGCCACGGGGCCGCTCCCCGGCGGCCAGGCGGGCCAGCCCCTTTAACGGCGGCGATGCGCTAAGGGGCGGGGCAGCCGCCGCGCGGACCGCGCGCGGGGCTGCCGCGTGTTCAGGCCTGTGTCTCCGGCGTGCGGTACAGATGCACGTCCTGCTGCGGGAACGGGATCGAGATGCCTTCGGCATCGAAGCGTTTTTTCATCTTCTCCTGCGTCGCAAACAGCACGTCCCAGTAGTCGGCCGTCTTGACCCAGGGCCGGACCGCGAAATTCACGCTGCTGTCGCCCAGTTCCAGGACGCCGATCGTGGGGGCGGGGTCCTTGAGAATCCGGTCATCCTCGGCGAGAATCTGCTCCAGCACCTTCCGGACCTTGTCCAGGTCGTCGCCGTAGCTCACGCCGGCGACGAGGTCGAGACGGCGCGAGTCCTTGGCGGAGTAGTTCACGATGTTGTCGCCCGTGAGCTTGGCGTTGGGGATGATGATCTTCTTGTTGTCCGGAGACTTCAGCTCGCACGTGAAGATACCGATGTCCTCCACGATACCCGCCGTGCCGCCGCCCTCGATATAATCGCCGACTTTGAACGGTTTGAAGATAATCATCAGCACGCCGGCGGCGAAGTTGGCCAGCGAACCCTGCAGCGCCAGGCCGACGGCCAGGCCGGCGGCGCCGATGACGGCGATGAACGACGTGGTCTGCACGCCGAGCTGTCCCAGCGCGGCGATGATGACGAACACCATCAGGCCGACGTAGGCCAGGTTTGTGATGAACGCAACGAGCGTTTCGTCCACGCGGCTCTTGAGGAGCGCCTTTTTCAACAGCGCACGCAGCGCCCTGGCCGCCAGGCGGCCGATGATCAGGATCAGCGCCGCGGCTACGAGTTTGAGCCCGTACAGGGCCAACCATTCCTGCAACTTCGTGACGACCGTTTCCATGATGTCCTTTCGGTTATGGCTTGATCCGTACCGGGTAGAATCTTAACGGCAAGCGGCGGAGCGGCAAGCAGAAAGTCCTGTTTGCACGAGTACAGGCTACAGGGGGCACCCACACCAAACCCGGAAGGCCCCTTTTCTTGCGGCGCGGCTTGACGGGGCGGCCTGTTGTGGTAATTAAAGCGGGGGGCGGCCCTTTGGGCCGGAACGCCTGCCTGCCGGGCCGTCCCGCCTGCGGCCGGCGGGGCCGGACCGTACAGACAAGGCGCAAAGGAGAAAAGACCATGTTCTGTTATCAATGCCAGGAAACCGCGGGCAACACGGGTTGCACGGTTCGGGGCGTGTGCGGCAAACAGGCGTCCACGGCCGGTTTGCAGGATGTCCTCGTGCATCTGCTCAAGGGCATTGCCGTGTTCGGCGAGCGGGCCCCGGCGCAGGGCGTGCCGGTGGCGGACGAAGCGCAGTTCGTGCGGCAGGGCCTGTTCGCTACGATCACCAACGCCAATTTTGACGATGCGCGCTTTCTCGACCTGGCGCGGCGGGCGCAGACGGTGCGCGACACCCTGCGCCGCAAGGTGGAGGACGGCCTCGATCCGGTGTCGCTCCCCGACGCGGCGACCTGGACGGGGGCCGCGGATGCGGACTTCACGGCCAAGGCGGAAACGGTCGGTGTGCAGGCCACGGCGGACGCCGATGCGCGCTCCCTGCGCGAGCTGCTGATCTACGGGGTGAAGGGCCTGTCGGCGTATGCCGACCACGCCGCCATCCTGGGGCAGACCGATCCCGAGGTGGACGCCTTCATCATGAAAGCCCTGGCCTCCACGACGCGCGAGCTGCCGGTCGCGGACATGACCGCCCTGGTCCTGGAATGCGGCGCCACCGGCGTCAAGGCCATGGCCCTCCTGGACAAGGCCAATACGGACGCCTACGGGCATCCCGAGATCACGCGGGTCAACCTGGGCGTGCGCGGCAACCCGGGCATCCTGGTGTCGGGGCATGACCTCAAGGACATGGCGGAGCTGCTCGAGCAGACGGCGGGCACGGGGGTCGACGTGTACACGCACAGCGAGATGCTGCCGGCCAACGCCTATCCCGCCTTCAAGCGCTACGATCACTTTGTCGGCAACTACGGGGGCTCATGGTGGCGCCAGAGCACGGAATTTGACGCTTTCCAGGGCGCCGTCCTGATGACCACCAACTGCATTACGCCGGTCAAGGACGCCTATCGGGACCGCCTGTTCACGACGGGCATGGCGGGCTACCCGGGTTGCGCGCACATTCCCGACCGCACGGCCGGCCGGCCGAAAGATTTTTCGGCGGTGATCGAAAAAGCCAAAACCTGTCCGCCGCCGGAGCCGCTGGAGGAGGGGACGCTGACCAACGGGTTCGCGCGCAACCAGGTGATGGCCCTGGCCGACACGATTATAGCCGCCGTAAAATCGGGCGCCATCAAGCGCTTTGTCGTCATGGCCGGCTGCGACGGGCGTTTCAAGGAACGCCGGTACTATACCGATGTCGCGCGGGCGCTGCCGGACGACACGGTCATTCTGACCGCCGGTTGCGCGAAGTACCGTTACAACAAGCTGGACCTCGGCGAGATCGGGGGCATTCCGCGGGTGCTCGACGCGGGGCAGTGCAACGACTCGTATTCGCTGGCCTACATCGCGCTGCAGTTACAAAAGGCCTTCGGGCTGGACGACATCAACGACCTGCCCATTTCGTACGACATCGCCTGGTACGAGCAGAAGGCCGTGATTGTGCTGCTGGCACTGCTTTCCCTGGGCGTCAAGGGTATCCGGCTCGGGCCCACGCTCCCGGCCTTCCTGTCGCCGGGTGTGGCGAAGGTGCTCGTCGAGCAGTTCGACATCAAGGGGAGCAACGGCGTCGCACAGGACGTCGAGGCCATGCTGGCGGGGCGTTGAGCGCCGCGTAAGACGGCGGGAGCTGTTTTGGGGCGTGTGCGTGCCCGCGGCGCGGGTCGGCGCGTTGACAGGCGCAGGAGGGAAACGGTAGCTTTACACCGTACGGGCAAGTACTGAAGCTGTTGCGGTTTTCCGCATAACGCATAACCGAGAAGAGGAAGCGATGCATTTTGCTCAATTCGCCGATCCCGCCATTTATGCTACGACCGTCGATGATTTGCCGGACACGCTGCGCGGGAAGACGACCGTGGTGCAAGACAGGGCGGCGCTGAACCGGAAGATTGCCGGGGAACTGGCGGATGCCCTGGACGCCAAGACCGCCGCCGGCGAGATGCTGACGGTGATTTGCCCGGCGGGCCCGATCGATTACGCCTATTGCGCCGAGGAGATCGTGCGGCGCGGACTGAGCTGCGAGAACCTGCGCACGCTCAACATGGACGAATACGTCGACCCGGCAACGGGGTCTTTGATCGATACGGCCCACCCGTTGAGTTTCCGCCGTTTCATGGACGAACGGTTCTTCTCGCGGTTGCCGGAGGACAAGCGCCCGCGCCCCGAAAACGTGCTCTTTCCCGATCCGCGGGCGCCGGAGCACACCACGGAGCTGATCGACGCCCTCGGCGGGGCCGACCTGTGCTGGACGGGATTCGGCATTACCGGCCACATTGCGTTCAACGACCCG
>JAFGIZ010000225.1 GCA_016929365.1 Lentisphaerota bacterium | reverse complement strand
TGGCTTACCGCCGCAAAAATCTCCTCGGCCCCGCGTTCCTTCAGGATCGCCGCGGCGGAACACAACGTGCCCGCCGTCGTGGTCAGATCGTCGATCATGATCGCCGTATGCCCCTTCACGTCGCCCACCAGGCTGATGGTCTCCACTTCTTCGGGGCCCAGCCGCTGCTTTGCCACGACCGCCAGGCCGCACGAGAAGCGCTGCGAATAGGCATAGGCCGCCTTAACCCCGCCGATGTCCGGCGAAACGACCACCGGGTTCGCCCCGCAGCGTCCCTGCAGATACTTGACGAATACCGGCGACGCGTAAAGGTGGTCCACCGGGATGTCGAAGAAGCCCTGGATCTGCTGGGCATGCAGGTCGATCGTCAACAGCCGGTTGGCGCCGGCGGCGACCAGCAGATTCGCCACCAGCTTCGCGGTGATCGGCACGCGCGGCTGATCCTTGCGGTCCTGGCGCGCGTATCCGTAAAACGGCAGCACGGCCGTAATCCGTGCCGCCGAGGCCCGCCGCATTGCGTCAATCATGATCAACAATTCCATCAGGTGATCGTTCGGAGGCTTGCACACCGACTGGACCACGAACACATCACGGCCCCGGATGTTCTCCTTGATCTTTACAAAGACCTCGCCGTCGGGGAACCGCCTGATCTCAATATCGCCCAGCGGCATCTTGACGTACTCGGCAATCTTCCGCGCCAGCGCCGGATTCGAACTCCCGCTGAATATCTTCATAGCCTCATCCTGCCCCGCAACACGATTTCCTTACACTTCACGCCGTCGGCCGCCCGCGCCGCGCAGCGGCCCGACCACGGATCGCGCCTTCATCGCACGCCGCGCCCCTGGCTGCCCGACTAGGATTCGAACCTAGACTCTGGCCTCCAAAGGGCCGTGTGCTACCATTACACCATCGGGCAATGCCCGCGCCGTCCGAATCCACACCGGATCACCCAACTCGGCGTGCACGCGCTGCGCGATCGCCCGGGCATCCGCCTCGTCCCGCGCCCCCCCGAAGACCGACGCGCCGCTTCCGCACAGCAAAACCCCCGTCGCCCCGGACTGCCGCAACGCCTCGGCCGTCATGGCGATCAGGGGAAACTTCCGGAATACCGTCTCCTGCAGGCCGTTAAACAGCCACGTGTCCGCCGGCACCTCCCCCGCTTCCAGCGCGGAAAGCACCTTCTTAAGGTCTGGCCGGCCCGAAGTCAAGGGCGGCGTGTAACGCGCGTACACATCGCGCGTCGATACGGGGAATCCCGGGTTAACCACCACCAGGCTGAACCCCGCCGCCGAAAACCCCACACCCGCAACCTGCTCGCCCCGCCCCGCAACCTGCACGGCGCCGCCATGCACCAGCGCCGGCACATCGCAGCCGATCGACGCCCCCAGTTCCATCAGCCGCTCCCGCGACAACCCGGTGCCCCATAACGCGTTCAGCCCGACCAGCGCCGCCGCCGCGTCGCTGCTCCCGCCGCCCAGCCCCCCGCCCGCGGGAATGTGTTTCTCCAGGACCAGGCGCGCCCCGCGCGGATACCCCGTCGCGGCCTGCAGCACGCGCGCCGCCCGTGTTACCAGGTTACGCTCGGGATCCACCGCACACGGGTCCCCATCCCGCAGCGACCCGTTCCACGCCGTCTCCGTATCGATCCCCTCCTCCCGCGCCTCGAGCCGGAGCACATCGCAAATGGAAATCGGAACGACCACGCTGCGGATGTCGTGATACCCGTCCCCGCGCCGGCCGACCACTTCCAGAAACAGGTTGATCTTCGCCGGCGCACGCACCGCCAGCGCCGCCCTCGCCTTTACCCCTCCAGACATAACCGCGGCGGAGTATCACACCCCCACCGTGAAGTCAAGAACCCCGCGGCCCCGGCGCGCGCCACCCGCCGCCGGCTCCGGCTTCCCCTCACTCCACGATCCGGGGCACAATAAAGAGGCCGTCTCGCGTGCGCGGCGCATTGGCCAGAACGGTCTCCCGGTCCAGGCCCGGCTCAACCGCGTCTTCCCGGAACACGTTCTCGAGCGGGTGCGCGTGCGACGTGGGCTCGATGCCCGCCGTGTCCGGCTCCCGGATCTTGCGCACGTAGTTCACAACCTGGTCGAGCTGCGCCTGAAACCGCGCGCATTCCGCCTCCGTCAGATTCAGCCGCGCCAGCCGTGCCACGTACCGCACGTCAATCTGCTCCGTCCGGACCCGGCCCGTCATCCCGCTACCTTCCCGGTTGCCAACCCCCTGCTCCACCCTGTATACTTCGGCTTCATGATTACCCGCCCGAAACCTGGAACCCAGAAACAAGTCACATCTAACATACACCAACCCCACTAGGCAATACCATGCACACACGTTTACTGCTCCTCTTCGCCGTGCTCCTCGGAGCCGGCTGCTCGGCCTTCCGCATGTCGGTCGAGGAACGCGATCCCGCCACCTCCGAGCCGCTCAGCGCCCGCTACGACCAGCAGGACCTGCTCTCCCTGGGCAGCCTCATGGCCGAGGCGGTGCTGGCCCACCCCTTCCCGCCGCCGTCCGGGGATAAGCCGATTCTGGTTCCTATGGGCATCCAGAACCGGACGAAATCGCATATCGACATGAAAGCGCTTTCCGATACGATCACCACGAAACTCCTCGAGTCCGGCACCGTTCAGCTTGTCAATACGGCCCGGCGCGACGATCTTATGGAAGAACAGGGCTACCAGCTCGCCAACTGCACGCCCGAAACACGCGCCGCCATCGGCCGCCAACTCGGAGCCGACTACATGATCACGGGGTCGCTGGTCGAAATTGAGAAGACGTCCGGTCGCCAGGTCCGCGTTGCCGAACAGCAGGACGTCTATTACCAGCTTACCCTCGAAATTACCGACCTCGAGACCGGGCTCGTCGCCGTGCGGAAACAGCGCGACCGCCTCCGCCGCGCCAGCAAGCCGCTGATCGGCTGGTGAACGCCCCGGGCCCCAGGCGCCGCCAGGCCGCGCCGACCCCGCCCCGGGTGTTGGGCCCCGGTTGCGCGGCGCACGGCGTTTGCGCCTCCCGGCTCGTGTGCGCCCTCATGCTCCTGGCCCTCTCCATCGGCTGCGCCACCCCCGGCCTGAACGCCGCCCGCGAAAATTTCTACCTCCACAAATTGGACCGCGCCGCGGCCAATCTCACGCCCCTTCCCCCCGGCGAGACCGACCGGGTCCTCATGCTCATGGAACGGGGCATGATTCAGCAACAGCGCCGCCAGTACACAGCCTCCATCGAGGACTGGCAGGCGGCGGTCGACCTCGCGCGCGCCCTTGACTATTACAGCGTCTCGCGCGGCGGTGCGAGCTGGATCGTCAACGACCGCGTCCAGGCCTTTCGCGGCCTTCCTTACGAGCGCACCCTCATCCACGCGTTCGCCGCCAAGAGCTACGCCGCGCTCGGACTTTGGGACGACGCGGCGGTCGAAGCGCGCAACATCGTGGCCCGCCTGGAACACGTCCGCGGTTTCCCCGACGACCCCTACAGCCGGACCCTCGCCGCCGCCTGCTTCGAACTGATCGGCGACCATGAAGGCGCCGCCTTCCAGTACCGCGCCGCCGACCGCCTGCTGCCCCATCTCCGCGTCGACCCCGCGTCCGGACGCATGGCGCCCGCTTCGGACCCGGCCGGCCAACCCGCTCCCGGCCCCACGCTGCTGCTCTTCTTCGCGCTCGGCCGGGCGCCGCGTTATGCGGCGCCGCCGGACACCCTGCCCGCGCTCGCCGCCGCACCCTACGCGGAGATTGTGATTAACGGGATCCCCGCCGGCCGCACCTACGCGCTGGCGTCGGTCGCCCGGCTCATGGCCGCCACCGAGGCGCGCCTCACCGCGCTCAAGGCCGCCAAGACCGCCGGCCGCCTGGCCCTGAAAGAGCTGGCCGCCGAATCCCTGGAAGAGGAAAACGAATTCCTCGGCGAACTGCTCCGCCTGGCGCTCTTCGCCGCCGAACAACCCGATACCCGCCATTGGGAAACGCTTCCCCGCTGGCTGCAGGCCGCGCGCGTCCCCTGCCCCGCCGACCTGACGGCCTATGAACTCGTCGTCAGAACACCCGGGGGCGCCGTCCTGTCCCGCCATACCGTGACGGCTCCCCTCGTGCGGCGGCGGCGCATCTTTTTCTCCTTCTACCGCGTCTACTGAAAGCGGGCGCGCCCCCTTTGGCCTTGAATTCCGCAGCGCACGCGCCTACTGTCCCCGCCATGTCCGCGATCCGTCTCGACAGCGCCGCCGTCGCCGCCGCGCTCGACGAAGCTGCGCGCCAATACAGCTTCAACCTCGGGCCGGAGGAAACCGGCCGCGTGCTGGAATCGGGAGACGGCATCGCGCGCGTCGACGGCCTGCCGGGCGTGATGGCCGAAGAAATGCTTGTATTCCCGGACAACGTGCACGGCATGGCCCTCAATCTCGAGCGCGACGAGGTGGGGGTTATCGTCCTCGACGATTACAGCGGCATCGAACAGGGCGATATCGTCAAGCGAACCACCCGCGTCCTCGAAGTGCCCGTCGGCGAGGCACTCCTCGGCCGCGTCGTCACGCCGCTTGGCAAACCGGTGGACGGGAAAGGCCGCATCCGCGCCGCCGCCGTGCGGCACGTCGAAATGGACGGCCCGGGCATCGTCGAGCGCGAACCGGTCAACGTCCCGCTGCAAACCGGCATGAAGAGCATCGACGCCATGACCGCCATCGGCCGGGGTCAGCGCGAATTGATTATCGGCGACCGCCAGACCGGCAAGACGACCCTTGCGGTCGACACCATCCTCAACCAGAAGGGAGGCGACGTCCGCTGTATCTATGTCGCGATCGGACAGAAAATGTCCACCGTGGCCGGCGTCGTCGACCTGCTCCGGGCACGCGGCGTTCTGGATCGCTGCATCGTGGTCGTGGCGACGGCCAGCGATCCGGCGCCGCTGCAGTATATCGCGCCCTTTGCCGGATGTACCATGGCGGAATACTTCCGCGACCTGGGCCAGGATGCGCTGATCGTGTACGACGACCTGTCCAAACACGCCGTGGCCTACCGCGAGATTTCGCTCATCCTGCGGCGCCCGCCGGGGCGCGAGGCCTACCCCGGCGACATTTTCTACCTCCACAGCCGCCTGCTGGAACGCGCCGCCAGGTTGAGCCGCGACAGGGGCGGCGGCTCGCTCACCGCCCTGCCCATCGTGGAAACCCAGCAGGGCGATTATTCCGCCTATATTCCGACCAACCTGATCTCCATCACCGACGGCCAGATCTACCTCCAGAGCGACCTCTTCCATCAGGGTTTCCGGCCCGCCATCAATGTCGGGCTCAGTGTATCCCGGGTCGGCGGCAAGGCCCAGCTCCCGGCGATGAAAGCCGTGGCCGCCCCCCTGCGGATCGACCTCGCCCAATACCGCGAAGTCGCGTCCTTCGCGCAGTTGACCTCCGATCTCGACCCCGCCACCGTGCGCCAGCTGCATCGCGGCGAGCGGCTCGCCGAAGTGCTCAAGCAGCCGCAACACGCGCCCATGCCCGTCACCCGTCAGATCTGCGTGCTCTGGGCCGCGGTGAACGGACACCTCGATGCCGTGCCCCTCTGCGACATCGCGCGCTTTCAGAAAGAGTGGCTCGAACTCCTCGAGAACGCGTTTCCCGATATCGAACGCACACTGGCCGAAACTCCCGAACTGACCCCCGCGCTCCAGGCGCGCCTCGCCGATTCCCTGCGCCGCTTCGAACAGATATTTGTTACCACGGAGGCCCCCGCGGCACTCAGCGCCGCGCGCGTGGTGCCCGCGGCCGACGAACAGGAGACCCGGCTCCCCGCCACCATGATCCAGTCTTCCACATGAGCGTCCGCTTACGAGAGGTCCAACGCCGGATGCGCGCCACGCGCCGCATCCGGCAGGTCACCAGCGCCATGCAACGCGTCTCGTCGGCGCGCCTGGTCCACGACCGCCGCGCCATGGAGTACAGCCGCCGCTATACCGAACGCCTGACGGAACTCGTGCGCGTCCTCGCCGCCGCGGGCGACGACGTCGCACATCCCTTCCTGGCGCCCGGCCCGCTTCCCGGCGGGGCCGTGCTCCTGCTCGTCTTCGGTTCCGACCGCGGGCTCTGCGGGGGGTACAACCGCGCCCTGCTGGATGCCGTCCTGCGTTTCCGCCGGGAACATCTGGGCGCGCGCGCGCCCTGTTCCGTCCTGGCTGTCGGCCGCATCGCGGCCCGCCGGCTCGCCCGCGCCGCGTTTCGCGTGGAAACCGTTTACCCGCAACCCTCGCGCGCCGCCCGGGCCGAAACCCTGGACCGCCTCACGGCCCGCGCCGTGGACGCGTTCACCCGCAAGCGCTGCGCCGAGGTCGTGCTGGTATTCACCCGCTTCGAATCCGCCTTGCGCCGCATCGTCACCACGGCGCGGGTTCTGCCCCTCGCCGGCGACGGCCCGCCGTCGCGCGCCTTCCGTGCCGCCCTCTTCGAGCCCCCCGCCCCTCTCATGCTGCAACGCCTCCTCCCCGAGTACGTGCGCCAGGCCGTCGATGCGGCGTTCCTGAACGCCCTCGCGTCCGAACACGCCGCTCGCCAGGAGGCCATGACACGCGCTTCCGAAAACGCCGGCGATCTGCTGCGGGACCTGAACCGCCGCTACAGCCGCCTGCGCCAGGAAAGCAT
>JAFGIZ010000224.1 GCA_016929365.1 Lentisphaerota bacterium | reverse complement strand
GGCTTGTGCATGTTCTCGGAGAAGAGGTCCTCCGGTTCTTCGGGGGGGGTATCGGGCGCGATCCTGATGGGAATCCATCCGCGGCGGCTGGCGGCCGCCAGGAAATTCCTCACGCAACCGCGCTCGTAAGGTTCGATCTCCTCGAGCGTGCCGTCGTCTTCGAGTTCACCGACGATCTGCCGCAGGGCGATGTTGGTCAGCCAGGAGTCCCAATCCCAGAGAACATTTTGATATTGCGAACTGCCGGGCTGGAGATAGGGATGGGCTAACGACCCATTGGCCTCGACGAGTATTGCTCTCCATTGATCGGAAAGATAGGAGCGAATAGCGCTAATATACCGATCTGTACTGTTCATGATTCTTATCCCGGAATCGGTCTCTTATTTACTCCGGATATCATGCGACGGCGCCGCCCAATTTACCAGAGTGTTTCAATATGCCCCGCCATGACTGCTTGCGGTCATCTCCTTTCTTCAGCCGGCGCGTTCGAAGGGCCCGTCTGCGCCCGTCGCCTCCCGCGTCGCGATGCGCGCGCCGGCCGGTACGCGGAGCGGCCCCTTCAACAAGGGGTCGTCGGTTTGCTCCAGCCAGCGGGAAAGACGAGCCTCCAGGTCTTTCCGCATGCCGGCGGATTCGGGCCGGTCCGATACGTCGTGTCGTTCCAGGGGATCCTTCCGCAGGTCGTAAAGCCCCACCGGGATCATCGGCGCTGCTCCGTAGCCTGCCTCCAGCCAGCGGTCGCGGGTGGGACTGCCGTCCACGTTGGCCAGCGGTTTGCGCGGATCGTCGTCGAACCGGACGATGAGGTTCCAGTCCTCCGTCCGCACGCAACGGGCCGGTTCGGCCGCGGCATGAAAGTTGATTTCCGAAAAGATGTCTTCGCGCACGGACGTCGCGCGCCCGTCGAGCAGCGGCGCCATCGACACCCCGTGCAGGTCCGCCGGGGCGGACACGCCGAGCAGGTCGCAAAGGGTGGGAAAGACGTCCATATTGCTGACGAGCGCGTCGATCTCGCGCCCGGCCTCCGTGCCGGGCGCGCGCAGCAGGCACGCGATCCCGGTCCCGTGCGCGGTCAGGTTGCATTTCATCTCCGGAAAGGCGATGCCGTGGTCCGTCGTGAAGAGGACGATCGTCCGATCCGCCTGGCCGGACGCCTCGAGCGCGTCGAGCACCAGCCCGAAATGCGCGTCCGTGCAGGCGAGCGAGGTGACGTAATCCGCCACGTCGCGGCGCACCTCGGGCAGCTCGCGCACGTCCTCGGGCAGGCATTCCGGCACCCGGACCCGCTGCGCCAGCGTCGCGTCGCGCGCCGGCAGAAACGGGCGGTGCGGGTAGAAGAAGCCGACCGACAGCATCCACGGCGAGGCCGGGGCGCGGCGCAGGAAGGCGGCCGCCTGCTCCGCCGCATCGCGGTCGACGGCCTCGCGATCCCCTTCGGGACGCGGCAGGCGAACCGTATAGACGGGTTCGCCCCGCGATTCCTCGAACTCATGCTGCTGGCCGGCCAGGACCGTGTGATACCCGTTGGATGCCAGGTGGCGGGCCAGGTGCCGGGAGCGGTCGTGCATATCGAATCCGCGATGAACCAGCCCCAGCATCCCCGCCTCGTGCGCGGTCCGTCCGGTCCACAGCGCCGCGCGGCTGGGCGAACAGGTCGGCGCGGCCGTGTGCATATTCCGGAACACAATGCCTTCCCGGGCAAAACGCTCCAGGTTCGGGGTCGGAAGATCCGGGACGTACGGCGGGCTGTAGCGGCCGACATCGTGGGCGTGAACGATCAGCAGGTTATACGGCAGGGACATGTTTCTCTCCTTGTTTTTGACGGATTGAGCCGGGCGGGGCCATACGGTCTCGGGCGGATGCCGGCGCGGAGGGCACGCCAACCACGCCGGCATCCGAATACACTCTTCTGCATGGCCTACGGCTATTCATCGAACACCGGCTGTTCGGGCAACGTATCCGTGCGCGGGCGTGCCCGGTCGAGCGCCGGGACGGCCTCGATGCGCCGGATGGTATATCCGAACGGTCGATCGTCGTCGGCCGGCACGACCGACCAGAGCTGCAGCCATTTCATGCGGGCGCGTTTCTCGTTGAGTCCAAGCGTGTCCTCGAACGATAACAGGGCGACGAACCAGTCCCCGTCCCGGTAGTATTCCAGCCCCGTGTGCCCCGCGCTCGTAAAGAAGACGTTCCCGTCCGCGTCTCCCATGCGCACGCCGATGCCTTCGCTCGAGAGCTCGGGCGCCAACACCCGGCCGCCGTCTTCCGTCTCGCGATCCATCCGGTAGGTGATTTTCAGGCCCTTGTACGCCAGCCAGTTGCGCGTCTCGTCAAACGTGCAGTCCACGGTCGGCCAGTTCGGCCGGTTGCGGCCGGGCTGGCCCCGTTTTTCCAGCACGGTCAACCGCGCCGCGCCGTCCTCGACCCGCAGGCGGCGCTCGATGTGCGGGCCGTACCGGTTGAACCATGGGAAGAACAGGTGGCCGGACCAACGAATGCCGCGGTCAGACGCCCATTCGTGTGCGCTGACCTCGGTCCCGTGGGAGAAATCTTCGACCAGCAGCGGGTCCCCGGTTTCGTACTGCGCCCGGTCCTCCTGCCGTCCCAGGACCATCGGAATAAACCGGCGGCGCACGGTCCGGCCGTTCGCCAGTTCGGCCTCGAGGAGCATCTCGATCGGACCGGGTTCGCCTTCGAGCGGACATTCCCACGCGATCGCGCGTTCCCCGTTCGATCCGGCCTCCTCCAGGTCCGCCGACTGCCAGCGCACCGGACCCTCCGGGCCTTCCAGCAGTCTGAGAGAAACGATGGACGGACTCCCCGAGGCGATGCCGTCCAGGAGTATCTCCCCGCGGAAGTCGCCGCCCGACCATACGGCCTTCTCGTCCCAGCGCACGGC
>JAFGIZ010000223.1 GCA_016929365.1 Lentisphaerota bacterium | reverse complement strand
GAACGCTACAACAAGATCGTGGATATCTGGACGCATGCCACGGAAGAAATTTCGAACGTGATGTACCGGGGCATCGATGAAAATTCGGGCAGCGAAGAGACGAACCCGGTGTACATGATGGTGGATTCCAAATCGCGCGGCAGCCGGCAGCAGATCCGCCAGCTGGCGGGGATGCGGGGGCTGATGGCCAAGCCCTCGGGCGAGATTATCGAGCGGCCGATCGTGGCGAACTTCCGCGAGGGGCTGAGCGTGCTGGAGTATTTCATCAGCACGCACGGCGCGCGCAAGGGCCTTGCCGACACGGCGCTGAAGACCGCGGACGCGGGGTACCTGACACGGAAACTGGTGGACGTGGCGCAGGACGTGATCATCGTGGAGCAGGACTGCAACACGCTGAACGGCATCGAGGTGAAGGGCATCGCGGAGGGCGACGAGCAGCTGGTTCCGCTGTCCAGCCGGATCCTGGGGCGCACGGCGCTGAACGACATCAAGGACCCGGTCAGCGGCAAGGTGCTGGTTGCGGCGGGCGATTGCATTGACGAAGCGGCGGCGGAACGGGTGACGCAGGCGGGCGTCGAGCGGGCGCGTATTCGCAGCGTGCTCACCTGCGAGTCGCGGAACGGCCTGTGCGCCAAATGTTACGGGCGCGACCTGGCGACCTGCGCGCCGGTGGATATCGGCACGGCGGTCGGGATTACGGCGGCGCAGTCGATTGGGGAACCGGGCACGCAGTTGACGATGCGGACGTTCCATATCGGGGGCACGGCGAGTTCGGTATTCAAGCAGCCGGAGGTGGCGGCTAAGCATACGGGGGTGGTGCGCTATCACGATTTGCGCGTGGTGAAAAACAAGGAAGGCGAGAACGTCGTGCTGAACAAGAACGGGGCGATCAGCGTGCACGACGAGTCCGGCCACGAGCTGGAGCGGTACACCACGGCGATGGGCGCCATCCTGCTGGTCGAGGACGGCGGCGACGTCGAGCAGGACCAGATGCTGGCCCGGTGGGATCCGTACAGCGTGCCGGTTCTGGCCGAGCAGGCGGGCGTGGTGACCTTCCATGACTTCGTGGAGAACGTTTCGGTCAAGAAGGAAGTGGACGAAGCCACGGGCCTGAAGGGCACGGTGGTGCTGGAAAGCAAGGAAGACCTGCATCCGCAGATCGTGGTGCGCAGCGCGGAGTCTGAGGAAGTGCTCGGTTTCTACAGCATTCCGGCCGGCGCGCACGTCATGGTGCGGGAGGGCCGCAAGGTCACGCCCGGCGAGCTGCTGGCGAAGATTCCGCGCAAGGAATCGAAGACGCGCGACATTACGGGCGGCCTGCCGCGCGTGGCGGAGCTGTTCGAAGCGCGCCAGCCGCGGGACGCGGCGGAAATCGCCAAGATCGAGGGCATCGTGGACTTCGGCCCGAACCAGCGCGGCCGGCGCTGCCTCGTCATTCGCGACGAGACGACCGGGGCGGTGGAGGAGCACTTGATCCCCATGGGCAAGCACATCGTGGTCTTCAAGGGCGACCGGGTGAAGAAGGGCCAGCAGCTGACCGAGGGGCCGATCGTGCCGCAGGAGATCCTGGACGTTTGCGGTCCGCAGGAGCTGCAGGAGTACCTCGTCAACGAGATCCAGCAGGTCTACCGGCTGCAGGGCGTCGAGATCAACGACAAGCACATCGAGATCATCGTGCGCCAGATGCTGCGCAAGGTGCGGATTACGAATCCGGGCGACACGGAGTTTCTGTGGGGCGAGCAGGTCATGCGGCAGCGTTTCCAGGAAGTCAACGAGCAGGCCATGGCGGAGGGCAAGCGTCCGGCCGAGGCCACGCCGGCGCTGCTGGGGATTACGAAGGCGTCGCTGGAGACGGACAGCTTCATTTCGGCGGCGTCCTTCCAGGATACGACGCGCATTCTGACGGATGCGGCGACGCTGGGCCGCGTGGACGCGTTGCGCGGATTCAAGGAGAACGTGATCATGGGGCACCTGATTCCCGGCGGCACGGGGTTCGCGACGCACCGGAACATCCGGCTGGTCCCGCTGGCCGAGCCGCTCTCGGAGGAGGAGCTCCAACCGAAGGAGGAAGAATCGACCCGGAAGCTTCAGGAACTGCTGGGTTAGGCTTGCACGGGGTGAGACGGGTCTGGTAGACTCCCGACTCTTTTGCCCGGGACGGAGAAAGGAACACGGATGCCGACAATTAATCAACTGGTGCGGAAAGGCCGCAAACAGATACAGCGCAAGCGCAAGGCGCCGGCCCTGATGGGGTGCCCGCAGCGGCGGGGCGTGTGCCTGGCGGTCAAGACGCAGACACCGAAGAAACCGAACTCGGCGTTGCGGAAGGTGGCGCGTGTCCGCTTGACCTCGGGGTACGAGGTGACGGCGTATATCCCGGGCGTGGGCCACAACCTGCAGGAGCACAGCGTGGTGCTGGTGCGGGGCGGGCGCGTCAAGGATTTGCCGGGCGTGCGCTATCATATCGTGCGCGGGACCCATGACAGCCTGGGCGTGGACGGACGGAAGCGCGGGCGGTCGAAGTACGGGGCCAAGCGGCCGAAGGGCTGAGGCGGTTGAGAGGAACGGAGCATGGCCAGACGTAGACGGGCAGAAAAACGGGAGCCGACGCCGGACCCGCGGTATAACAGCGAGCTCGTAGCGCGGATCATTAATTACGTGATGCGGCGGGGCAAGAAGTCGACGGCCGAGCAGATCGTGTACGGAGCGCTGGATCATATCCGGGAACGGATGGAACGCGATCCGCTGGAGGTGCTGGTGCGCGCGGTGGACAACATGAAGCCTCGCGTGGAAGTGAAGTCGCGCCGCGTGGGGGGCGCCACGTACCAGGTGCCGGTGGAAATCAACCGGGACCGGCAGCTGGCGCTCGCGCTGCGGTGGCTGGTGCAGGCGTCGACGGGCCGGCGGGGCACGCCGTCCCGGGAAGCGGTCGCATCCGAGCTGATGAGCGCCTTCAACAACGAAGGCAACGTGATCAAGAAACGGGACGATACGCACCGCATGGCCCAGGCAAACAAGGCTTTTGCACATTACGCATGGTAACCCGGAAGATGGTCGTAACCTTGGAACAGAAGAAACAGGACAGCGGGTCGCGTCGGCGGGAACGGTCGGCGCCGGACCGGCCGCGTCCGCTTGACCGGGTGCGCAATATCGGGATCGTGGCGCACATCGACGCGGGCAAGACGACCATCACGGAGCGGATCCTGTTTTATGCCAAGCGCGTGCACAAGATGGGCGAAGTGCATGACGGGACGGCGGTGATGGACTGGATGGACCAGGAAAAAGAGCGGGGCATTACCATTACGAGCGCCGCGACGACCTGCACCTGGCGGGACATGCAGGTGAACATCATCGATACGCCGGGCCACGTGGACTTTACGGTTGAGGTCGAGCGCGCCCTGCGCGTGCTGGACGGGGTGGTCGGCGTGTTCTGCGCGGTGGGCGGCGTGCAGCCGCAATCGGAGACGGTCTGGCGCCAGGCGCAGCGTTACCGGGTTCCGCGCCTGGCGTTCGTGAACAAGATGGACCGCATGGGCGCGAATTTCGCGGGGGTCGTGGAGGCCCTGCGGGAGCGGCTCGGGGCCAACGCGGTGCCGGTCCAACTGCCGTGGGGCTGCGAGGACGGCTTTCGCGGTGTGCTCGACCTGGTGGCGATGCGGGCCGTGTCGTACCGGGAAGAGACGCTGGGGGCGGAGCTGACGGTTTCGGATATTCCGCGGGAACTGGCCGGCGCGGCGGAGGCGGCGCGGGCCGCGCTGGTGGAAAAGACGGCCGAGCAGGATGAAGGCGTCCTGGAAGCCTTCCTGGAGAACGCGGACGTGGCGCCGGATACCCTGCGCGCGGGTCTGCGCCGGGCGGTTCTGGGCAACCGGCTGGTGCCGGTGCTGTGCGGATCGGCCCTGCGCAACAAGGGGGTCCAGCCGCTCCTGGACGCGGTGGCGGAGTATCTGCCGTCGCCGCTGGACATCGCGGCGGTGGAGGGGCGCCATCCCAAGAGCGGCGAACCCGTGCACCGCGAGGCGGACGACGGCGGGCCGCTGACGGCGCTGGTCTTTAAACTGGCGCGGGATGCGTACGTGGGCAAGCTGGCTTTTGTTCGCATTTACTCGGGCGCCCTGAAGCGGGGCCTGCGCGTGTACAATCCGCGTACGCGCACGCGGGAACGGATTACGCGGATCGTGCGCCTGCACTCGGACAGCCGCGAGGAGGTGGACGCGCTGTACTCGGGTGAGATCGGCGGCCTGGTGGGGCTGAAAGCGTCGACGACGGGCGATACGCTCTGCGCGGAGAATGCGCCGGTCGTTCTGGAAGGCATGCGCTTCCCGGAGCCGGTGATGTTTATGGCCATCGAACCGCGGACGCGCGCCGACCGCGACAAGCTGGATGCCGCGCTGGAGGAGCTGGCGGGAGAGGACCCCACCTGCCGCGTGCGGACCGACGAAGAAACCGGGCAGACCATTTTGAGCGGCATGGGCGAGTTGCACCTGGAGATTGTGGTCGACCGCCTGATGCGGGAATTCAACGTCAAGGCCAAGACGGGCACGCCGATGGTCGCGTATCACGAGACGGTCACGGCCGCGGCGGAGGCGGAGCACATTTTCGACCGCGAAAGCGGGGGGACGCGGCAATATGCCCGGGTGGCCCTGGAGGTCTCGCCCCTGGAACGGGGCAGCGGGGTCCGGATCGAGGAAGCGGTTTCGGACCGCGACGTGCCGCGGGCCTTCCGGGCCGCGCTGCGAAGCGGGATCGAGGACGGGATTGCCACGGGGGTGCTGGCGCGCTATCCGTTGACGGACCTGGAGGTGCGGGTCACGGGGGGCGCGGCGGATCCGGAGGCCTCTACGGATACGGCGTTCCGGTCGGCCGCGGTGCTGGCGTTCCGCGAGGCCGTGGCCGGCGCGGGCCCGGTGTTGCTGGAGCCCATCATGCGCCTGGACATCATCTCGCCCTCGGAACAGATGGGCGACGTGCTGGGCGATCTGAACGGCCGGCGCGGCAAGATCCGCGAAATGGTCGCGCGCGGGACCCTGCAGGCGGTGCAGGCCGAGGTGCCGCTGGCGGAATTGTTCGGATATTCGACGGTGATCCGGTCGCTGACGCGGGGCCGGGGCAGTTACACGATGGAGCCGGCGCATTTTGCGATTGCGCCGCCGGCTGTGCGGGACGCCTTACGGAACGGGTAATTCATGGAACAGCAACGCATACGCATTCGGTTACAGGGATACGATCACGGGGTGCTTGACCAGGCCGTGACGGACATTATTGACACGGCCCGGAATACGGGCGCCCAGGTTGTCGGTCCGACCCCGTTGCCGACCCGGATCGAGCGGTTCACGGTGAACCGGAGCCCGCACGTGGACAAGAAGTCGATGGACCAGTTCGAGATGCGGACGCACAAGCGCCTGCTGGACATTGTGGAGCCGACGGCGAAGACCGTGGATGAATTGAAGAAGATGAATCTGCCCGCGGGCGTGGATATTACGATCAAGATTTAGCAGCAGGAGAAACACAGCGTGGTTGAGGGTTTAATAGGCAGGAAGCTGGGCATGACCCAGGTGCTCGACGGGGAGGGCCGCCGGGTGGCGGTGACCGTTATCGAGGCGGGACCGTGCGTGGTGGTGCAGCGCAAGACGGCGGCCCGGGACGGGTACGACGCGGTACAGCTCGGGTTCGGGCGGCGTTCGGCGCGGCGGACGGGCAAGGCGCAGGCGGGCCATCTTAAACGCGCGGGCGTGGAGTCGTGCGCCCGGATCCGCGAGGTTGCGCCGGCGGGCGATGCGTCTCCGGAGGCGGGTCAGACCGTGGATGTGACGGTGTTCGAGGGCGTGACGCACGTGGACGTCACGGGGATCAGCAAGGGCCGCGGTTTCCAGGGCGTGGTGAAGCGGCACAACATGCGGGGCGGACCGAAGACGCACGGCGGCCATTCGGTGCGGCGCGTGGGGTCCATCGGCCAGTGCTCGTATCCGGCGCGGGTGGCCAAGGGGCAGCGGATGCCGGGCCACATGGGGCGGGTGCGCGTGACGCAGCAGAACCTGCAGGTCGTAGGCATCCGCGGCGAGGATAATCTATTGCTCGTCAAGGGCGCGGTCGCGGGTCCGTCCGGGGGTATGGTCATGGTGCGGCGGGCGAGGAAGAAGCGATGAAACTGGACGTGTACAATACGGCGGGCGAAGCCGCCGGCGCGGTGGAATTGGCGGACGGCCTGCTGGTCCGGGACAAGGGCGGGCAGGCGGTGCACGAGGCGGTGACGGCCACGCGGGCGGCCGGGCGCGCGGGCACGGCCTCGACCTTGAGCAAGGGCGAAGTGGCGGGCAGCAACCGCAAACCCTGGCGCCAGAAAGGCACGGGCCGCGCGCGGGCCGGCTACCGGCAATCGCCGTTGTGGCGGGGCGGGGCGGTGGTGTTCGGGCCCCGGCCGCGCGATTACCGCAAGAAAATCAACCGGAAGGTGGCGCGGCTGGCCTTCCGGCGCGCGTTGAGCGACCGGCTGGCCGAGGGAGGCGTCAAGGTGGTCGAGGCCTTCGATCTGCCGGAGGCGCGGACGCGGCATTTTGCGGCGCTGATGAAGGCCTTGGGCGTGACGGCGCCGGCCCTGTTCGTGAGCGAGACGGTGGGGCCGGAACTGGCGCGGGCGGCGCGGAACGTGCCGGGCGTGGCGCTGGCGCGGGCCGCGGATGTCGGCGTGTACGAATTGGTGCGGTACCCGCTGATCGTGGCCGACCGGAGCGGCCTGGCGGTGCTGGAAGGCCGGCTGTCCGGCAGCGGCGGAAAGAAGGAGACGGCGGCATGAAGGCGCCCGGCGAGGTGATTCAGGAACTGCAGATGACGGAAAAGGGCACGGCCCTGACGGCCTCGCAGAACCGCTATTTTTTCAAGGTGGCTGTGACGGCGAACAAGCCGGAGATCAAGCACGCGGTGGAAACGCTTTTCAAGGTACGCGTGGCGAAGGTGAACACGATGCGCTATGCGGGCAAGCCGAAGCGTGAGCGCACGGCCGGATTCGGCCGCCGGGCGGCGTGGAAACGCGCGGTCGTGATGCTGCGCGAGGGCGACCGGATCGAGACGACCTAGAGGCAGCGGGACGGAGAACGGATTGAACCATGGCGATGCGAAAATATAGACCGACGACGCCGGGTCGGCGTTTTGCGACGGTGTCGGATTTTGCGGAGGTGACGCGGGAGTCGCCCGAGCGCAGCCTGCTGGGGCGCCAAAAGCGGAGCTCCGGGCGGAATTCCGCGGGACGCGTGACGGTCCGCCGGCGGGGCGGCGGGCACAAGCGGCGTTACCGCATCGTGGATTTCCGGAGGACGAAACGCGGGATTCCCGCGAAGGTGGCGGGAATCGAATACGACCCCAACCGCTCGGCGAACATTGCGCTGCTGCATTACGCCGACGGCGAGAAAGCCTACATCCTGGCGCCGATGGGTTTGCGGGTGGGCGCCACGGTCAGCGCGGGTCCGGAAGCCGAGCCGGTCCCCGGGAACGCGCTGCCGCTGGAGCGCATTCCGCTGGGGACCGTCGTGCACAACATCGAGCTGGAGCCGGGACGCGGCGCGCGGCTGGTGCGCTCGGCGGGCGGCGGGGCGCAGCTGGTGGCCCGCGAAGGCCGGCTGGCGCACGTGCGGCTGCCGTCCGGCGAGGTCCGGATGGTAAACACGGCGTGCCTGGCGACGGTAGGGCAGGTGGGCAACGTGGAGCACTCGGGGACCAGGGACGGCAAGGCCGGCCGGCGGCGGTGGCGCGGGGCCCGGCCGCGGGTGCGCGGTGTGGTGATGAACCCGGTGGATCATCCCATGGGCGGCGGTGAAGG
>JAFGIZ010000222.1 GCA_016929365.1 Lentisphaerota bacterium | reverse complement strand
GGCCACCCAGGCGCTGTTGCCGACGCTGATCGCGTTGCCGCTGCACTGCGACATCCACATGGGGTGGGCGCCCCACTGCAGGCCGGTCATGGTGATCGCGAGGCGGGTTTTGTCCAGCTCGCGCAGCGGGCGCGTGCGGGCCCGGAACTCCTCGCCCACGATGTAGGCATCGACGTAGGCCAGGCCGGGGCTGAACAGGTTTTCGCTGCTGTGGCGGAGCAGCAGTCCGTCCGGCTTGTACTGCTTGACGATCCGCCACCAGCGCTGCGCCATGCGCCGCACCGCGAAAATCGGCCATCTCGGTTTGCCGCCGGGACCGCAGCCGTGCGCCCGGTTGTAGCAGAACTTCGGGCTGGACGCGTCAATGTAGCCGAACCCGTCGAGGTCGTACGTGCGCATGAGATAGTCGATGCCCCAACACATGAAGTCGCTGAATGTGCTTTGCGGGCAGCAGGTGATGTAGCCCCGGTTGCTGCCGTCCGACCGGTCGAGCTTGTTGAACGCCTTGCAATACAGCTCGCCGTTGGACCGCAGGTGCGACCAGGCGTCGGCGTGGCGCTTGAAAACGGGAGATTCATACCCCTGGAAGTAGAGGGATGTATAGGCCGTGACCTTCAAGCCGGCCGCATGCCAGGCCGCGATGGCCGGCTTGACCACCGTGTCCGGCGAGCGGAATTCCGGGAAGCAGACCCAGCGGGCCGGCAGGTACCACATGTTGACCATGTCGACCCCGAGGTCCTCCTTGAACTCCCGGATCCCCTGCGGCGTATCCGGGTACACCGACGATTGTGTTTTCGGCCAGGAGTTCGGCAGCGCGTCTTTGCGTTCGAAGAAATAGCGCGGGCCGCCGGACCACACGCCGATATCCACCGCCAGGTTGGCCAGGTCCCGGCGGGCCGGTTTCATGGGGGTGGCCTGGAAGCCGAAGCGGTAGGCGGTCCGCCCGGTCAGGTTGGTGGGCCGGCCGAGGATGTGCACGGTCCAGACCACCGCATCGCCCTGCCGGGTCAATTCATGTACCTGTCCCGATTCGGACTCGACCCAGTTGTACGGAGTCTCGGCGGCGAACGTGAGGCCGCGCTCCTCGTCTCCGACCCAGCCGAACGGCCACCACGGCGTACCCCACGAGACCCCGTTGGTCGACGGGGTCCGGCCCAGGGGTTTGCCGCCCCATTCCCCGTTGTTGAAAAGGTAGAACTTCGCCGCCGGGGCGGACAAGGGTATCGACAGGTCGAGGCGGTCCACGGTCACCCCCTCGCCGGCGTCCAGCGCGAGGTTGACCTGCAGCATGCCGTCGAACTCGATCCAGTTCGTGGCTGTAACCTGGAGCGGGCCCAGGGTGCCGTGCCCGTCGAACGTGATGCGGTGATCCGCGTCGGCTTTCCACGCCACGGTATCCGACAGGGCATAGTCCGTGCCGTCGATGGTGGCGCTGAGGGTGGCGGGGGCGCTCAGGAGGGGCCGGCCGGCGCTTTCGATTGCGGCGGGGAACGCGCCGTCGAAGCGGTAGGCGCGGCCCCAGCAGCGCACCACGGCGCCGGTGCGCCGCAGGGGGGTCCAGGGTTCCGGGACGGCCGGTTCGTAACCCAGCGTATTGTGCATCCAGTCGGCGTCGTCGACCACGAGCGGGCCGGGATCGAAATCCATGTCGGGCGGGGTCGGCGCGTCGGGGCCGTTAATCAAACGGCCGGTAATGCCTTCGCCGGCCTGGGCGAAGACCCTGCCGGCGGCAAGCAGTGAGGCGGCGAGTACGACGGTGCAGTATACGATGTCCTTGGCGTGTTTCATGCCGGACCCTCTCAAAAACGCAGCGTCCGTGCAAGGTGCAACTGTGACATCGCAAAGCGCTGCAACGGATGCGGGCTTGACGGCGGGAGCGGCGGCTGGCAGACTCCATCTGTTGCAGCGGGGCAGGAGAAGCGGGGATGAGTTATTACAGGTTGTTAGGGCTGGAGAAGGAGCCGTTTTCGACCAGTCCCGATCCTTCTTTCTTCTTTCTTTCGCGCGAGCACAAAGCCGCTTTCTGCCGCTTGCAGATTGCCATCACGCTCAAGCGCGGATTAAGCGTCATTCTGGGCGACGTGGGCACGGGCAAGACGACGTTGAGCCGCAAGCTGGCGCAGGCGCTGGCCGACGACGTGCAGGTGCGGCTGCACATGATTCTGAATCCGTATTTTCGGTCGGAGAAGCAATTCCTCTCGCGCCTGGCCCGGCTGTTCCGGCTTTCGCTTCCCGCGCGGGCGACGACCCTGGATTACATGGAGGCGGTGGAGCGGTTCCTGTTCCGGGACGGCGTGGAGGAGCAGCACACGGTCGTACTGCTGATTGACGAAGCCCAGATTCTGCCGGATTTTGTGCTGGAGACGCTGCGGGTCCTGTTGAATTACGAGACGAACGAATACAAGATCCTGCAGCTCGTGCTGGTGGGCCAGCTGGAGCTGCTCCCGCGCATCCGGAACATCCCGAACTTCTGGGACCGCATCGCGTTGCGGTATGTCCTGAACCCCTTGAGCCGGGACGAAGTGCGCGACTTGATCGAGTTCCGTCTGCGGCAGGCGGCCCCTGCAACGGCGGCGCCGGCGGGTCCGCCGCTTTTCACGGACGGGGCGATCCAGGCGATCTGGGAGCACACCCAGGGGTATCCGCGCAAGGTGGCCCGGTTGTGTCACAACGCGCTCGAGGCGTGCGTGATGTACGATCGGCGCCGCGTGGATGGCGCCCTGGTGGAGCGGGTGATCGAGAGCGAGGCGGCGGAGGAGGCGGGAACGGACACCGCGCGTGAACCGCACGCGGACACGCTTTTGCTGGCGCGCTAGGGCCGTGTGCGCTATAAAAAGGGACGTTTGAGAAGCGGTAGACAGGCATGACGGAGAACCAGGAAGAATTGTCGCCGGAAGAGAAGCTGCTGAAGGTGATTCAGAGCGGCGGCGAGCAGGCCGGGTCCGGCGAGGACGCGGCGGCGGCGGGCGAAGAGAACGCGCCGCCCCGTCTGCAGCTCAAGAAACAGGCGCCTGCGCCGCCGGAGTCCGAAGGGGCCGATGCCGCCGGGTTGCCTGAACCGGGCGGCCTGATCGGGGCCGGGGTGCCGGATTACTTCGAGCGCAAACCGGCGGGGGGTGCGCCCGTGGGGATAACCCTGGTGAACCGCTGCCTGGCGGGCGTCGTCGTCGTGATGCTCCTCTTCGCGGTGTACGAAATCCTGGCGAACATTCAGACGGTCGACCGTTACGGCCCGGAACCGGCCGGAGAATGGGAGGCGCCGGAGTTGAGCGCGGCGGGAGGCGATATCGTGTTGCCGACACTCGAAAATGTCTTGGCATCCTTCCGCGAACGGCCTATATTTCAGCGACCTGTGAATGCGGCCGAAGACGGCGTTACCGAAACGCGGCAGGTCCGGGTCCCGAACTGGGAGGCCTATACACGGGAGAATCTGAATCTGATCGGCACGTCGCGCCTGGGAGGAGCGGATTCCGGGCGCGAGGCGATCCTCGTGGATAAGCGGGCGGATAGGATGTATTTTCTGCGGGAGGGCGATACGGTCGTGGTCGACGAGCGGACACTCGAGATGAAGCGTATTGAAACGGACAGCGTTATCCTGACCGACGGCTCGAAAGAGATCACCCTCGAATGACCGGAGGGAGTAAAGGGGTAGCATGATGAGAGTGGGTCCGAATGCTGAAACCAGGCGGCTTGGCGCCGCGCGGCGCTTTTTCCGGTGCCTGCCGGTTGTTGTCGTCTGTCTGAGCGGCCCGGCGTTCAACGCCGCGGGTCAGGAAGCCGCAACCGGGATGACTCCCGCGGAAGCGCGCGAGGCCGATGACGGGCCGGTGCGCTTGAGCGGTTATGATCTTCCCGGCCTGGAGAACCGCGTGAACCTCCAGTCGCTGGAACCGTGGGACGTGGTCCAGCTGATCGAATTCCTGGCGTACCGGGGCGGGTTGAACAATATCGTGATCGGCAAGGACGTCCAGGGGCTTACCACGAAGCTCAAGTTCGAGGACGTATCCGTCGGCGACGCGCTCGAGGTCGTCTTGTCCGTCAACAACCTGGCCTACGAAATCAAGGGCGGCATCATCACGGTAATGACCGACGCGGAATACGAGCGGCTGTACGGGTCGAGCTTTTACGATCAGAAGCAGGTCCGCATCGTCGAACTGAAGTATGCCGACGCCGCGCACGTGGCGCAGCTCCTGGAACCCGTCAAGAGTACGATCGGGACGATCGTGGCGGACCAGGTGACCGGTGCGCTGATCCTGATCGATACGCCGGGCAAGATCCGGGAGATGCGGCGGGTCATCGAGAGCGCGGATATCGAGACCATTACACGTCAGCTCGAGACGGAAACCGAAACGTTCGAGCTGCAATACGCCGAGGTCGCGGCCATCGAATCCCAGATCACGCCGCTGCTGTCCGAGGAGGTGGGCGCGGTCCGGGCCGACGAGCGGACCAAAACGCTGATCGTGACGGACCTGCCCTACAAGATGAGCCAGATCCGGCACGCGGTGGAGACCTTCGACTCACCGCACCGGCAAGTGTTTATCGAGGCCAAGATCGTCGAAATCGATCTCAGCGACGAGTACCGCCTGGGCGTAAACTGGGAACACTTCTTCGAGACGCTCGATCCGCGCATGGTGCTGGAGTCCAGTGTGACCCCGACGGTATCGGGCCAGGGCGGCGAGGTGGTGCCGCCCCAGGGCGCGCTGCAGTTGAGTTACCGTACGATCCTGGGCGGCGGCGACCTCAGCGTGATCATGTCGGCGCTCAAGACCGTGGGCGAAACCCGGATCCTGTCGAACCCGCACGTGGCGGTCATGGAGGACCAGGAGGCGACGATCAAGGTCGTCCGGGACGAGCCGTATGCCGAGGCGCAGTTGGAGAGCGGCACCACGAACGTGGTCGGGGAGCAGGTGAACTTCATCGAGGTGGGCGTCAAGCTGTCGGTGACGCCGCGGATCAACAAGTCGGGCATGATCAGCATGGCGATCAATCCCGAGGTGAGCACCGTGGTGGGGCAGTACCAGGCGTTTCGGACGGTGCCGGTCGTGCAGCGGGCGTTCGCGGAGACGAGCGTCATGGTGGCAGACGGCCAGACGATTATCATCGCGGGGTTGATTCGCAACCAGAAGGAAAAAGTCAACAGCCGGGTGCCCCTGCTGGGCCGGATACCGCTTTTGGGTTACGCGTTCCGTTCGGAGTCCGACACGGTAGCGACGACGGAGACGGTGGTCTTTCTGACGCCGCGCGTGATAACGGGTCGGGAGCCGGTACTCCTGACGAGGGATCTGAAAAAGACACCGAAGCCGCTGCGTGCGGTGGGCGGGGACGAAACGGCGTTGCCGATTCCCGAGCCGGAATGGTAGGGGAAGGCCGGCGGCCGGCGGTGTGACCGGGGAGACGGGGAAGAGGAAACAAGCGTTATGACGTGTCGATATGCAGCGAATTACGCGCAACGGCGGGGTGTGGGGGGCGGCCGTATTCTGTGGCGCGCTTTGCTTCCGGCGCTTACGGCGGCGCTGATCGCGTGCCCGGGGGTGCGGGCGGAGGAGGAGCAACCGGAAAGCTTCCAGTGGGAATGGAAGGCAGGGGGGCAGGATGCCGCGGGCGAACCGCGAAACCTGGGTACGGAGGCCGTGTCGAAGGAACCCGGCGCGCAGGGCGAGGGTTTCTCGTGGAGTTGGGAAGAAGAAGGCCGCGCCGAGGTCAGCGAGATGGAGCAGGCCGGCCGGGGGATAAACGCCGAGGCGTACAACGAGCTGTTGCGGGAGAACCTGAACTTGCGCCGCCAGCTGGCCCAGGCGGGCGAAGGGCGGGCGGCGATCGACCGTGAGAACCGCCGTTTGCGGAAGGAAATCGCCGACCTGGAGCAGCGCCTGGCCGAGCTGGCCGCGGTGCGCCGGGATCTCGAGAAGGAAATGGGCGCGCCTGCCGCGGCACCCGACAGGGTGGCGGAAATCCGCGAACAGCTGGCCCAGGCCGAGCGGGACAAGCAGACGTTAACGGAGCGGGTGACGCGCCTGCAGCGCCGCGTCGCCGACCTGGAGCGGGTGACGGACGTGCCGCGTGAGACGGCGGGTCCGCCTCCGGGTATGCCGGCGCCGGAGCCGGGATCGGCCCTCTTCCGGGAATTGCAGCTCGAAAACGCGGAGTTGAAGGAAAAACTGGTCGAGCTGGACCGGATCCGGAAGCAGGAAACCCAGGCCCTGGCACGGGCGCTCCAGGAAGACCGCGTGGCCGCGCAGGATGCCGAATCCCTGCGGGACGCGCTGGCGCAGTCCAAGGCGGCGCAGAAGCAGCAGCGCAAGGTCATTGCCAAGATCGCCCACATGGTGCCGCGGCTCGAGCGGGAACTGGACGCGAAGGACCGGGAACTGGAGGCAATGCAGCTCGAGCTGGAGCGGCGCGAACACCGTGTGACCAAGGCCCGGCGCATGGTCAGCCTGCTGGACCGGGTCCGGGACGAAGTGGCCGCCGTCGAAGACGGGGAAGATCGGGACATGCATTTCAACATGGGCCTGATCTACATGCGCGAGGGCCAGGCGAAGGCGGCGGAACAGGAGTACCTGCGGGCCATGGCCATCGATCCTGCCGATCCGGGCGTGCACTATAACCTGGCGATCCTGTACGACGACGAGCTGAAAGACCGCGACCGTGCCCTTTTGCACTACCGCAAGTATTTGAAGTTGAGCCCGCACGCTCCGGACCGCGATCAGGTCAAGCACTGGATTCTGGATCTCGAGACGGACCTGACGCGATAGCGGGGAAAAGGCGCAGATGGGGAGGGCACAGGCGATGAACGAGAAAACGGCGTTGGCGGCGATATGGCTGGCGGGGGCCTGCACGGCGGCGGTTCTGCTGGTGGGATGCGAGGAGGGATCCGGTACCCGGGGGCTGAACATTACGCCGTCGGTTGTCGAGCTCGGCAAAACCGAGAACGAAGAGACGGAAGGCACGAACGGCACGACGACAACCGAGACGACGCTGGACGAGACAACCGTGGTGTTTTCGGTGGTCAGCAACGACCTGCGCGCCCTGTCGTTTCCGCTGGAGTGGTGGGTCACCAATCCCGACCTGGGGCTGATCACGTCCGCCTCGGGGGCCTCGGCCGTATACGTGCGCACGTGGGCCGGCGGCGTGAATGTCGTGGGGGTGCGCGACCAGTACGGCGAAGAAGGCTACGCCACGGTGTACCAGGATTAGGGTTCCGCGTGGAACTTGTAGCCGACGCCGTGCAGGGTCTCGATGTGCCGGGGATGCGCGCTGTCCCTTTCGATCTTGTGGCGTAACCCGGCGACGAAACTGTCGAGAGACCGCTGCGTTCCGTAATACTCCACGCCCCAGACGTCGTTCATAACCTGGTCGCGCGACAGGGCTTTGCCGTCGTTGGCGCAGAAGTAGGCCAGCAGGTCGAACTCCGTCTTGGTCAGCGGGACGTCTTCCCAGGCGGGTTCCCCGCCGTGCTGCGCGGGGGCTTTCTTTTTGCCGCCGCCCCGTTTTGGCTGCTTCGGCGGCGCGGGCGCGGGCTTCTTACGCAGGATGCGGGTTTCCAAGTCGAGGACGCAGTCGCCGAAGCTGTAGCGGCGCGGCCCGGCCGACGTGCGTTTGCCGCGGCGCAGCAGGGCGTGCACCCGGGCCAGCAGCTCCTTGATGCTGAACGGCTTGGTGACGTAATCGTCGGCGCCCATTTCGAATCCGTGCAGCTTGTCGAATTCGTCCTGCCGCGCCGTCAGCATGAGAATCGGCGAACGAAAGCCCTCGTCCCGGAGCTTCCGGCAGACATCGTAGCCCGACATTTCGGGAAGCATGATGTCCAGGACGATCAGGTCGGGATCGCGCGCGTTGGCCGTTTCCAGCCCCTGCGGGCCGTTGCCGGCCGTCAGCACGGCGTACCCCGCTTCGCGGAAGTTTTCTTCCAGTGCCATGCGCAGCGATTCGTCATCTTCGACGATGAGGATCTTTTCGACACGATCGGTCATGGGACACCCGTGGGCGTGAAGATAGGGCAGGCGGCGCGTTCCGGCAATGAAAATGTGCGCGCACGGGCGGCGATCCCGGCTCGACAGGCGGCGCGATGCGCGGGTAAACTCGGCGCGGCATGAACAGACGGCTTGTCATCGGCGTGCTCGCGCTGGTCATACTGCCCACTGCCGTGCTCAGTCTTCTGGCCGGCCGCGCGTTGCGCAACCGCGAAATCGTACTCCGCCGCCGGCTGGAAGCGGGGGCGCGGAACGCGCTGGAGACCGTTGCCTTCCGGATGCAGGCGCACCTCGAGAGCGAGCTCGAACAGGTGCGCCAGGCGCTGGTGGATGCCTTGCCCCGCACGGGCACGCCCGCGGCCGTGGGCGCGGTGGCGCAGCGCCTGGAGACGACGCATGCGTTGATCGAACGCGTCTATGTGTTCATGGATCCCTGGGGTTTTCTGTGGCCGGAGACAGACGGCGGGGAGGCGCCGCCTGAGCTGACCGCCGCCCTGCGCCGCGAGATTGCGGCGGCGACGGCGCTTCTGGAACCGCTCTGTTTTACGGTGGGCGGGGCCACGTACTGCTTCCGGCGGCTGGAACTGCGTTCCGGACTGTACGGCGGGTTCCGGGTGGATAGCGGAGCGTTTGGAAAGGAATTGCTCGTACTGCTCGAGCAATCGCAGGATGCCGACCTGATCCTGAAGGCCGAAGGGCCGGGATTGCCGGAAGACGCGGTGCTGACGGTGCGCGATTCTCTGGCGCCGGGCGGCGGCGGAAGCGGCGGGGAATCTGCGGAGGCCCTGCCGCTGCTGGCCACACTGCGGCTGCGCGCCCCGTTTGATTTTCTGCGGCTCTCCGCGCGGCTGCGGGATCCCGAGGCGGCGGAACGGGCCGCGGCCGGGCGCGCGCGCCTGTACGCGTGGGGCATCGGGCTGTTGGCGGCCGTGGTGCTGGCGGGGGCGTGGTTCACGCTGCATGCGGCGGCCGAGGAGATCCGCCTGGCGCGCTCGCGCAGCGATTTCGTGGTGGGGGTCTCGCACGACTTGCGCACGCCGATCGCCTCCATGCGGTTGATGGCCGAAAGCCTGCAACTGGGGTACGTATCGGATCCCGCGAAACGGGCGCGTTTCCTCGAGACCATGGTGCGGGAATGCGAGCGGCTGAGCCAGTTGATCGAGCGCGTCCTGTTCTTTGTGCGCTTCGGGCAGCGGGCGCTCCAACTGGAAGTCAAGCCGCTCGATCCGGTCGACCTGGTCCGGCGTACGGCGGCGGGAGCCGGGGCTTCCGCGGAAACGGGTTCCGCGGTCCGCGTGCACGCGGCGGAGCCGGTGCCGTGTGTCCGCGCGGACGAGACGGCCTTGCAGCAGGTGATGCTCAATCTCCTGGACAATGCGCGCAAGTACGGCGACCCGGACGGGCGGCGCGGGATTGACGTGAATGTTGCGGTCGAACGCCGCCGCCGGGGGTGGCGGCCGGCGCGGCGCTGGGTGCGCATTGCCGTGCGCGACTACGGTATCGGAATTGCCTCGGGCGAACGCCGCAAGATCTTCAGGCGCTTTTACCGTTC
>JAFGIZ010000221.1 GCA_016929365.1 Lentisphaerota bacterium | reverse complement strand
GTGACACTGAGGAACCGGATGCGTTAGTCGCGCTCGTCCGGATCTGTGGGGGCGCCGCCGGGCAACCGGCGGCGCTACCCGGACTTTTCAATCGCCACCGGCAGGTTGCGCGCTACCGCGCCGTCTTTCAGGTAGACCCGGTTCGGAACCGCCTCCAGGTCGCCCCGGCCCGCCAGGGCGTCCATGATCCGCACGATGGCCGTATCGCCTTCGAAAAACACAATGCTGTGCGCGTAACGGCGCAGCACCTCGCCGCATTCCTCGAGATCCCCTGCGTCGTCGAGGTCCACCTGCGAAAACCGGTCCCCGCCCATCACCACGTGTACATGCGGATAACGCCGCCGGATCCAGTTGGCCAGCGAAAAGCCGGGCATCTGCGAGTAAAACGTCACGGTTATGCCGACCAGGGCGATCTCGTCCCACGGCGTGTCCCGGAACAGCGTTTCGAAATAGTCGTAATACAGGTTGTCCTGCTCGTTTTCCACGCGGTCGAAAAACGTCCAGCCCTCCGTGCGCGGCCGCGAGAGCATGGCCATGGCCAGCAACTCGCCGATATACGCGTTGTTGACCTTCTTGTAGGTCGCCGGCTGCACGCTGTTGTCGCCGACTTCGCGCGTAAAGGTTTCGTAAATCGCGTCCAGGTCGGGAATCTTCTTGCGCAGCCCGTTCAGCAGAACGGTCAACTGCTTGGTCTGCCGCTTGCCTTCGGGGGTGGCGGGGTCCAGCTCCTCGATTTTCTGCGCCATGGTGTCGCAGATCCGGCGTCCCCCCGCTTCGTTCAGGATCACGTGCATGAAATCCACGTTCAGATCCCGCGGAATCACCGTGTACCCCGCGCCGCGCAGGGCGGCGGTGAGCGTGGCTATCGTTGAGAAAGGAATATCATAGAGCTCGCCGTAGGGCGGCTGTACCAGCAACACTTGGTCACGCATAAAACTTCGGGCCTTTCCTGTTTCGTTGTATTCCGTGTTCCCGCCGCCGCCGCAAACAGCGCGATCGGTACCATATTCACCCGGTCTTGTCCACGTCATACACCGCCGCCGCCAGCCCCCCGCCGGGGCGCTCGCGGACCGTCACGTCCGCGGCCGCCAGGTGCGTGCCGTCCCGCTCCGCCAGCGCGCGCCGCAGTGCGTCCTTGGCGGCGGTGCGCTCCAGCAGCCAGCGGACCCGCGCGGCGCGGTCGTCCGGCAGCGTATCCCAGCGCCCCCGTTCCCGGCGGTTCAGGACAACAAACCGCAGGACGTTGAGCCAGACCGGCGCGCCCGTCAGGAGGAACCGCGCCGCCGCGTCGGGCACCGCGCCCGGCCTGCCCGGCGCCGGCCCCGGCAGACTCAGATAGCGTTCCAGCGGCATCTGCGTCGCCGCATGCAGCGGGGCGGTCACGTCGAAAACCCCGTCGGTCCAACCCCGTACGTCCAGGCGCGGCCGGCCGGCCGCGTCCAGGCCCGCGATATCCGCCCGGACATGTCCGGCCGCCGCTTCCGTGACGTGCAGCGCCAACTCCAGGATCTCGCCCGGTTCGCCGGGCGGCCCGTAAAACCGGATCTCCCGCGCCGAGACCGGAAACAACACGCGCCCGTTCAGCGGCGTACAGGCCCCCCAGACCCCCAGCGCCTGGCTCAATCCGTCCAGCGTAATGGGATCGGTCAACAGGCCGGTCCTTGGAACCCCCTCGAGCAGATCTCCGCGCGGCATGATCTCCAGCGTCCCGCGCAGCCCGTTCTCGCCCCAACGCGTGATGTTCCTCAGCGTTTGCAGGCGCGGGCCGTGAAACAACCGCAGCGGGTAGATGTCGCGCCCGGACCACCCGCAGGGCCGTTCCCCCTCCAGCTCGGGCGCATCCGGCCGTTCCGGCGCGGGATACCGTGCCGCGAGCAATACCGTCGCCTCAGCCAGCAGGACGTCGTCATCCGCCGGGTCGCCCGCGATATCCGCGCTGCGGATTTCCACGCGCACCGCCGCCGGCTCGCCTGTCTCCAGGACCGCGGCGCGCGCGCGCAGCACGCGCCGGCCCCGTTCAAACCCGATCCAGTGATGCGCCCGGACATCGCGGAACCCGATAACCGACCGGCCGGGCACCGGCAGCGCCGCGGCCTCGGCCGCGAGCTCCAGGGTCGTCGGCAGGGCCATCACCGGAAAGCCCCGCAGGTCCGGGTCCAGCGCCGATACGCGGCTGGTACCGATGGCGTGATCGGCAACCAGCGGCGTCTTTGCGATGTCCACCGTACTCAACACCTCGGCCCGCTCGCCCTCCCGGCACGCCAGCACCCGTCCCGCCAGGGGCCCGCCGCGGGGTTGCGGCTCCGACCCGCCCGCCGTCTCCGGTTGCCCGTCCGCCAGGTAGCCCCCCATCACGGCCCGCTGCGCCTCCAGGAATTGCTGCATCGTTCCCAGGTAGGCGCTCACCGCTGCCGTGGCGGCCGCCGCCCCCGCGGGTTGCGCCGGCCGGGACGGAGTTTCCGTCAGCGTATCCGCGCCGACCCGGTCGGCCAGGCCGGCCAATGCAAAGCGCGGCATCACGGCCTCGAACGAGAGGGCGCGGCCCGCCCCGGCGCCCGCCGGCTTTTCCCGCCTGCGCGCCCTTCCGCGGCCCGCGAACAGATACGCCGGATCGAGCGGCACCCCGTGCGCGGCCAGCATCCCCAGCGCGCGCTGGAGCTGCACCAGCCCCGGCCGGTTGATCCGGTTCAGCGGCACGGCCGCATGCGGCCGGTCTTTCAGAATATCGTCCGTAAACGCCGTCAGGTTGCCGCGCGGGCCGATCTCGACGAAGACCC
>JAFGIZ010000220.1 GCA_016929365.1 Lentisphaerota bacterium | reverse complement strand
TCGCGCGCGACCTCGTCGATCGGCCGTCCCGGTTCGTACGTCAGCAGCCCGTCCATGCCTTCCCGCGCCAGTTCCTCGAACGTCATGCCGCCTCCCTTCCTTTCGTCACGCTTCCGGTTTCCCGCCGGCGCCGCTCTGCGCCTTGCGGCACTCTTCGACAATCGTGCCGAACACCCGGGCTACCGCACGGTCGCTCAAGGGACCCGGGTTCTCCCGCTGCGCGCGTTCCAGCACGGCGCGCTCCCGCGCCGCGTCGCGCACGGGCGCCCCGTTGGCGGCCTTCTCCGAACCGATCTCCAGGGCGCACCGCGCACGCTCGCTCAACAGCCGCAAAAGCTTCGCGTCGATCGCGTCGATTCGCGCCCGCCAGTCCCGCAACGCCTTCATGACGCGTCCTCCGGCGCGTCCTCCGGCGTGTTCTCCGTGCCGGATTCCGCCCCGGCCGCCGCCGCGCCCGCCGGCCCGGTCTCCGCGTCCCGCTCCGCTTCCCGCTCGCGCAGCATGTCCGCGCTCTTCAGCTCATCCAGGCCGCGCAGGCCGAAATGCTCCAGGAACAGCTGGGTCGTGCCGTACTGGAACGGGCGGCCGGGCAGCTCGCTGCGGCCCACGATTTTGACGAGCTGCATCTCCATCAGCGTGCGCATGACGTGGTCCACGCTGACCCCGCGGACGGTCTCGATCTGCGCCCGGGTCACCGGCTGCCGGCACGCGACGATCGCCAGCGTTTCCAGCGCCGGCATGGACAGCCGGTTGGGCCGCCCCGCGTCCAGCAGGTGTTTCAACCACAGTCCGCAGGCCGGATCGCTCTCCAGGCGGAACCCGCCGGCCACCTCGCGAATCACGAAGCCCGCCCCCGCCCGGTCCAGCTCCACCGTCAGGGCCTCCACCGCCGCCGCGATGTCGCTCTCCTTGGCCCCGGCCAGCGCCTTCGCCGCCGGGTCCCCCGCCTCCGCCGCCGCCTCCAGGCAGCGCCGCATACCGGCGAGGCTCAACGGCCGCGTCGCGGCAAAGATCATCGCTCCCACGACCCGCTTGAGGTCCGCCGCGTCCCCGCTCATAGCGCCTCTCCCTTCTCCACGAGAATATCGCCGAAACAGGCTTCCTGCACCACGCTCACCTGGCGCAGCCGGATCAGCTCGAGCAGCCCCAGGAAGGTGCACACGATCTTGTGCCGCGACGCGCCGGCCTCGAACAGGTCCGTAAAACGCAGTCTCGCGCGCCCGGCCACCCGGGCCAGGATCGCTTCGATCCGGTCGGCCACGGTGTATACCTCGGCGGCGATCTCGCCGATCGTTTCCGGCGCCGCGCGCTTGAGGACCTGGTTGAACGCCGCGATCAGGTCGAACAGGCTCACGTCCTGCAGCACGAGGCCCGGGTCCGGATCGTCGGCCACCGGCTCGCCGCCCATCCGGAAAACGTTCTCCCGCACGCTCTCCCGCTCCTGCAGCGCCGCCGCGGTGTCCTTGAAATGTTTGTACTCGACAAGCTGGCGCACGAGGTCCCAGCGCGGATCCTCCTCCTCTTCCTCCGCTTCCGGCCGTTCGTCCTCCGGCAACAGCATGCGGCTCTTGATCATCATCAGCGTCGCCGCCATGACGATGAATTCGCCGGCGATGTTCAGGTCCAGCATGCGCATCAGGTTCAGGTACTCCATGTACTGCGTCGTGATCGTCTCGATCGGGATATTGTAGATATCCACTTCCTCCCGCTTGATCAGGTACAGCAGCAGGTCGAGCGGCCCTTCGAAGACCTCCAGCTCGACCTTGTATTCCGCCTGGGCCGGCGTCACAGCCCCACCGCCTCCCGCGCCGCGGCCAGGGTCTCCGCCGCCACGGCGCGCGCGCGCGCGGCGCCGCGCCGCAGGATCGACTCCACGTAATCCGGGTCCGCCTCCAGTTCCCGGCGCCGCTGCCGGAACGGTTCCAGGTAGGCCCACATCCGCTCGAACAGCGCCTGCTTCGCCGCGCCGTAACCGAACCCGCCCGCCCGGTACCGCGCCGCCAGCTCCGCCTGCTCCGCTTCGTCCGCAAACAGACGGTAGAGGGCGAACACGGTGCAGCCCCCGGGATCCTTCGGCGCCTCCAGCGGGGTGCTGTCGGTGACGATCCGCATGACCCGCGCCCGCGTCTCCTTTTCGTCCCCGAACAGCTCCAGGTGGTTGTCGTACGACTTCGACATCTTCTGCCCGTCGATGCCCGGCACCACGGCCACCGATTCCATGATCGATACGTCCGGCAGCGTGAAGATTTCGCCGAACGTATTGTTGAACTTGGCGGCAATGTCCCGCGTCACTTCCACGTGCTGCTTCTGGTCCCGGCCCACGGGCACCAGGTTGGAGCGGCAGGCCAGTATGTCCGCCGCCATCAGCACCGGGTAGGCGAACAGGCCGTGGTTGGCCGAAAGCCCGCGCGCGAGCTTGTCCTTGTACGAGTGGCACCGCTCGAGCAGTCCCATCGGCGTGACCACCGAGAGCAGCCAGGTCAGCTCGGTGACCTCGGGCACGTCGCTCTGCCGGTACAGCACCGCCCGCTCCGGGTCGAGCCCGCAGGCCAGGAAATCGAGCGCGACGTCCCAGGTCGCCCGGCGCAGACGCGGCGCGTCCCAGACGGTCGTCAAGGCATGATAGTTGGCAATAAAGAGAAACGCCTCGCCCTGCTCCTGCAGCGCGATGGCCGGCTGCATCATTCCGAAGTAATTGCCGATGTGCAGCTTGCCCGACGGCTGTATGCCCGACAGTATTCTCATTATCCCGCGGTCTCCTTTACAACCGCGCAGTCTCCAATCTCGACCCCGATCTTTCAAGCGCCAACTTTCCCGGACCGGACGGAGCCGGCCGCCCTGCACGGGGGCTTTACTTGTCGGGCGAAATGCATCAGAATTACTGTATGAACGAAAACCGCCTGGAACCGCGCGTTGTCGAGACCAACCCCGTCACGGTCACCGTGGAAAGCGCCCCGGACGCCCCCGAGCTGGAGAACCAGGCGTTTCAATGCTCGACCTACGATCTCTCCGTGCACGGGCTGCGACTCGCCCTGCCCTCCGCCCTGCCGGTGGGCGCGAAGCTGCGCCTCGAAGTCGCCCTGGCCCGGCCGGCGGACCGCTACCGTCACCTGGCCCGTGTCATCTGGTCGCATGCGGCGCCGGACGACATCGTGCTGTCCCACCGGGCCGGTCTGCGGATCTCCGAAACCCTCGACCGCCGCGCCCTGGACTGGGCCAACGCCGTCGAAACCCGCCTGCGCGGTCTGGCCGCCGCGACCGCATGAAGCGCGCCGGAACCATTATTTTCCTGGGCGACGGCATGGCGGACGACCCCATTCCGGAGCTCGACGGCCGCACCCCGCTCGAAGCCGCGCGCACCCCCGGCATGGACCGCATCGCCCGGGAAGGCCGCTGCGGGACGCTGCTGACCCTGCCCGAGGGCTATCCCACCAGCAGCGACGTGGCCAACATGTCCGTCCTCGGCTGCGACCTGGCCCGCGAATATTGCGGGCGCGGCCCGCTCGAGGCCGCCGGACGCGGCATTCCGCTCGGACCCGACGATGTCGCCTTCCGCGTCAACCTCACCACCGTGGCCGACGGGGTCTTGACCGACTTTTCCGGCGGCCATATCCCGCCCGCGCCGGCGGCCGTCCTGATCGACGCCCTGAACGAGCAATTCGGCGCGGACGATATCCGCTTTCACGCCGGGGTCAGCTACCGCAACCTGCTCGTCCTGTCCGGCCGCCGCTTCTCCGCCGAGGTCGCCACCGAAAAGCCCGACGACAACCAGGGCGCCCGGATCGCCGAACACCTGCCGCGCGCGCGGACGGCGGACGCCGAACCCACCGCGGCGTTCCTGCGCACGCTGATGCTCGAGGCGGCGCCGTTCCTGGACGACCATCCCGTCAACGCCGCGCTGCGCAAAGAGGGCCACCCGCCCGCCAACGGCCTCTGGCCCTGGAGCGGCGGCAAGGCGGGCGCCATCCGCACCCTGGCCGAGCGCTGCGGCATCAGGGCGGCGGTCATATCCGCCGTGGACGTCATCGTGGGGCTCGGCCGCTGCCTGGGCATGGAACGTCTCGAAGTGCCCGGCGCCACAGGCTACGTCGACACGAATTACGAGGGCAAGGCGGACGCCGCCCTCGAGGCCCTGGGCGCCTATGACCTGATCTACCTTCACGTGGAAGCCATCGACGAGGTCTCGCACGCGGGCGATCTCGAGATGAAAATGCGGGCCATCGAGGATTTCGACCACCGCGTCGTGCAGCGCGTGCTCGACCGCATGCCCGACGATACCACCGTGGCCGTGCTGCCCGACCATCCCGTGCCCGTCGCGCTGCGCAAGCATACCCGCACGCCCGTCCCCGTCGCCGTGCGCAGGCCCGGCGAGCCGCCGGACCGCGTCCAGACCTTCAGCGAATCCGCCTGCCCCGCCGGCGCCCTCGGCGCCCTCCGGGGCCCCGGCCTCATCAATCTCCTCTTCCCGCGCTGAAGAGGCGCTATACCTGTTTACCGTTACCCCTCACCGCTCCGCCCGGATCCGGTAGAACTGCGTTCGGTTCGTCTCGCCCCGAAAAATAAACTTATTCGTCACCGGACGTTCCGGCGGAAACCCGACGATCCACTCCCAACCGTCCGTGTCCAGCAGGTTCGTGCTCGTCTCCAGCCATTGCCACGAATCGACGCCGCCCTTCCAGTCAATCCGCATCCCGTCTTCCTCCTTGCCGATATAGAGGACCTGCAACAGGGAGTTGCTGTCCCAGGGGTCCGTATCGGCAGCGAATTCCTGAAGGTTGTTATGCGGATCGCCGTCCGGGTTCAGCGCGGCGTCGTTGGTAAACGCATTGAGCGCGTGGATCGCTTCCCAGCCGTCCCACATCCCGTCGCCGTCCATGTCCGGGTCGAGCGGGTCGTACCCGTTGATCGCCTCCCAGCCGTCCTCGGCCAGGTCCCCGTCCGTATCCGGATTACCCGGATCGGTCTGTTTCATGTACTCTCCGAAATCGTCGAGCGCGTCCGCATCGCCGTCCGCCGTGCCGTCGGCGTTGGTAATGCTCCCGAACCGTCCCCGCTCCCAGTAATCCGCCATGTGATCCCCGTCCGTATCGGTGAATTCATCCGCGCCCATATCCATCGCGGCGCCGAAGGGACGCGGTTCGCCATCCATGTCAAGGACGCCGCCTCCGTAGTTCGTCATCCCCGCGTCGATACAGGGCGACCCGTAGAGCAGGTGGTAATCGCCCGCGGATGGGTTGGCGAACTGCGGATCGGCGCTGATGATATGGTTGCTGGTCGCCAGCGTGCCGTAGATGTCGCCGATGTCGCAGTAGTTGGCGTGGACTTCGGATTTGGCAGCACACCGCAAATCGTTCCCGAAAGGAGAAGCGTTGCCCCAAAGCAATGAATTCTGCGTCGAAAGTGTTGCTGTACTGGAAGAACCAGAAACGGAAGCCCCCCCGCCACCATGGCTGTCTGGGTCGACAGAAGACATGGCCTGATTATCAACAACTGTTGAATTCTCCAAGACTCCGCTGCAAAACGGAAGGATGGACAACCCTCCCCCTACATAAGCACCGTCATTACAAAAAATCGCGCATCCCGAGATCTGTAGGGAGGCCGCTAACTCGACTTCAACCCCACCGCTGGTGAATATGACTCCGTTGCTGCAAATCGTCGAATCCCGCATTTCAATGGATGTACCAGAAGAAATGCCAAATACTCCTCCCCCAAAGCCCGCAGAATTGCTCGTGAGAGTTGACGAAGTGATTAGCACATGACTTGCGAGCGTGCCGTATACTCCACCACCGAAGTTGTTGATTACGCTCGTCGAACTGTTCCCCACGATCAGGCAATTGTCCGCACTGAACACGGCCTTCCGCACATGCACACCCCCTCCCCATTCGCCATGGCCGCGTGTAATCGTCAACCCGCTCACACTTAGCCTTGCCCCGTTGTCCAAGCTAATCCCACGCCGCTGTCTCTGCCCATCAAGCACTGTCTCGCACAAGTTAGGGTTCCTGACCGAAAAGTCCGGGCTGTACCCCCCCTCGACCGTCAGATCGTAATCCGAGCCATCCAGATTCAAGACGGCTTCGACCTGCGCGCTGGTATACGTGCCCATCGCCACCAGGATGTCGTCGCCGGTAAGCTTCGCCGCCTCGGCCGCCGCCTGCAGGCTTCGGAACGGCGCGTCGATCGTTCCGAGTTCCTGGGTGGCCGTGCTCGACACGCTGACGTAAACCCGGTCCCGCGTACGGAACGTATGGTCGGCCGAAATAGCGTCTAAGCCGTTGGTCCCGTACGCGCGGATCCGCTAATGGTATACGTTCCCTTTGTTCAGGCCGGTGAGTTGTGCTGCGTGCTCCGTCTCCCACGTCAGTCCCGTCGCCGTGCAGGAGCCGTAGTTGGTGGCTACCCCGTATTCGACACGGCCCCGGCTCGGAATGCCCGTTCGCCATGAGACCCACGCCTCCGATTCACCGATGTCCGTTACCGTGATATCCGTGATCTCCGGCGGATAATCGCAGGGGTTGCCGATCCGCACCGTGACCGGTTCGTCGAACCACCCCTTGTCGCTCTGGACGCGCACCGTGAAGCACGCATCGGCATTGCCCGGGAAGCCCCCATCCGCCGTGAAAACGAACGGCGGTGATGAGGTGCTGGTCCCCCCGATGGCCATCGCCGGCAATGCCGCGTTACTGACTGTAACGGTGATATTGCTGGAAGGTGTGGTCAGGACGGCCGTGATGTTGGAGAGCGCCATCTCGTGGCTGGTCAGTGCAATAACCAGTTCCCCGCTCTCGCCCGGCTCAATGTATCCGTCACCGTCCCCTGAAGATTCAGTGACTTCGGCAGTCAGCCCGAACGGAAGGTCATACCCTTCGACCATCCCCACTGTGCTCACCGATGGCGGCACCGACGCCGACCACCCCAGCCCGCGCTTCGCAAACCCCTTCCACAACGCAATCTGGTTTGCTCCCCCGTCGTTCACCAGGTCGGCCTGCAGCACGGCGTCGCGCGCCTCGATGAACGTCGGATTGAGCGGGGAGAGCTTCATGCCGTCCACGACCAGTTGCATCATCGTCTCGTTACCGTCAAAGCCGTGTGCCTCGATCAGGTTCGCCCGGCATTCCCACAGCATCAGGCACCAGATCTCGCCGATGTTGTGGATCTGGTCGGCGTCTTCGCTGCCGAAATCCGGATTACGCGGGATTCCCGGGGGAAAAGCGATCTGGTTGGGGTCGGTATCCGCCAGCGTCTGGGGCGCTTTATTGGTCTGCGTGGAGTATGGAAAACGCCGGATGCCGTAGTAATTGGCGCCGGCATCATCCTGATAGATCGCCGCGTAAGTCGCGATGGCGTAACAGCCGTGCAGGTCGTCGCCCGGCGCGGATGGGAGTGTCAGGGCGAAGAAGTCGCTCCAGCCTTCGGCCATGCCGCGCGACTGCACGGTGGTCAACCCGAACCCGTTGCCGATCAGACGGGAAGACAATCCGTGCGCGATCTCATGATACATCAACTGGGCATCCAGGACAGCGCAGCGGTGCGGCGAGGAGCGCCCGAAGATCGACATGACGACCTTGCCCGCCGTGCCGTCTCCCCAGCCCTCGTACCATGCCTGGTTGCCCCACTCGTAGCCCAAAAGTCCGCCGTTCTGGATTTCGACGACCAGTGCGTCGCTGCCCAGCCCGCCCCGTCCGAAATTATTGCCCTGGAAGTTACCGGCGGCTTCGTCGAACCCCATGGCGTAGAGCCGGTCATGGAACGTATTGGCCAGATAGAACGCCTGTACTTGCGACGCATTGACATAGTTCGTCGGAGACTTCGTCAGGTCGCACGGCCAGTCAAAGACCCGATAGCCGGTCCCTGAAACAGGCGGCTCATCCCGGCTGTCATTGTCATCCCAGTCGGCATAGACGTTGGCGTTGTTCCCCGCCAGGTCGGTCTCCCCGTCCGGGATCCAGCCTTCGGGCGAGGCGTTCGTATCCAGGGCGCTCAGCGTGACCGGCAACCGGGGTACTTCGGGCGGAACGTAGTTGGTCGGCGCCCCCGTGCCAGGGGTCATGGGATTCGGGCTGTCGTCCGTGTAGACGCTGAATGTTGCATTCTGAAGCGACCAGGTGAGGTTGATGTCTTCGACCACTTCGCCCGTATCGGCGCGGATCAGAAGGCGATGGGTGGAGGGGGAAGGGGTAAGCGGTAAGAGGGAAGCGGGCTTGACGGTCAGCGTCACGTCCCAGGCTTTGACCGCGGAAATCTGGTCGAGAGGGTACCAGAGCAGGGAGGGCGGGCTGAGGGACGAAAACTGAAAGCTGAAAGCTTCTTCATCCGTGCCATCTGTGCGATCCGTGGGCAGAGAATCTTCCGCGATCTCCACGGCTTCCTTCTCGGAGACCGTCACGGTATCGTGGAACCGGACACAGGGCATGTGGAGGGCGCGGCTTGAGACGTTGATGATGCGGTTGTCGTCGGTCAGGTTCAGCATGAAGATGGCCCCGTAGATATCCAAGCCGTCCTTCTGCTGCTGCCAGGTCAGCGAGCGCATGCCGTTGTGCCGGGTGGTCACATCCCGCGTCAGCCGGGCGTTGGGCGCTTGAAGGTCCGAAGGGGCGAGCGTGAAAGCGCGACCGTTGGCTTCCAGGAAGGCCTTTGTCACGGCTTCCGGTGTGGCGTCCGGCAGGGGCGGTGTGAGATAAGCGGAGCGTCGCCGGACAAATCGGGGCGTGCCCATGTCCGGGTCGCGATCCAGCTTCAGGTCCGGGGAGGCGGGCAGGGAGAGATCCGGAGGCGCGTTTGTGTGTCCCGACGTTCGCGGGGAAAGATTCGCCGTACCGCTTGCACCTGGCGCAGGCTGTCCGGCCGGAACGCCCAAGCCTGTGTGTGCGGTTGTCGCGGCCGTGGGGCCGTGCCCTTCTTTCCCTGACCACGCCTCGTCCAGCGTTGAGTCAGGGGTACGGACGCCTCGACGGCAGATTAGCGCTATGGCGGCCAGTACAACAATGCCCGCCCAAAAGGCCAGATATCCTGCCGCTTTCCGCATGGTGAACGCCCCGCGGACTGCTGAACCCTAGCCAACTCCGTTGAAATGAACGCCAGTTCTCATCAATGCATAACGATGTGCCAACCCTCAGGGCGGCGTCTGTGTTCAGTGTT
>JAFGIZ010000219.1 GCA_016929365.1 Lentisphaerota bacterium | reverse complement strand
CCACCGGCGCGCCGTCCGGGCTACGGTACGAAAGGGAAAGGAAGCCCTCGGCCGGTGCCTCGACCGTCCCGGCGGAGTCCTGGATGTGCCAGCCCTGCAGCGACAACGGGACGGCCGCGCGCGGGGAAGTCCCGGATCCGCCGTCCTGTGTAAAGCCGCGGAGTGCGGCAATGCCGCACAGCAGGCAGGCGAGGAGCAGGCGGGTGACGGGCCGGGCGGGCCTGGTTTGATGTTTAACGGCGGCTGTGCGTTTGCGGCGAATCACGAGTGTTCCGGAGTATCGGCGGTACAGAGTGAGGCAACGGGACCGTCGCCGCAAGATGTATTTAAGATTGAGTCACTAGCGTTCCATAAGGAAGACTAACCACGGAGTCACGGAGACACAGAGAAGAGAGAAGGAGAAAATGTTACGGGAATAGCCCAGCGGGAATACCCGCTGAACGATTCCCACGACATTCTCCCTTTCTCATCTCCTCTTCTTCACCTTCTCCTCCGTGCCTCTGTGCCTCCGTGGTTAGTCTTGAATTGTCGAATAATGGTCGGGCTTGGTATTTAGAAAAAGTTAGGAAATGTGAGTGTTCAAAAGGTGATTTAGGACCTTATGGGATGGTAGTGAGATTGAGTTATACATGCCGGCATGGGGGAGGGGTGTGAGGGATGGGGGGGAGAAAAGGGTCCACGGACGGCCGCCTTGGAGCGGCCATTGCCGTCTCCGGTCTGCCGTCTGTTGCGGCACGGTTCAGCCGGTCAGGTCGAGCCAGCCGACGGTATGGAGGAAGGCGATAACGATGGCGATGGGGCTGATGAAGCGGATGAAGATGCCCCAGAGCGAGGCGAGGGTGATGACGTGGACGTCGGAGCTGTGCGAAGGATCGTCCTTGAGCCCCGCCAGCAGGCTCCAGAGATGGACGTCCGCAAAATTGTGCGAGCCGCGCCGGATCTCTTCGACGGCCCGGCGCGGGCCCCAGACCCACCCGACGAAGATCGAGATAAACAGGCCGCCCAGCGGCAGCAGCCAGTTGGACGAGACGTGGTCGAGCACGTCGAAGAGGCTGTTCTTGACCCCGCCGAACGCGAAGTCGAACGTCCGCTGCAGCCACGGCATATTGCGCCAGCCGCTCGGGCCTACGCTGAGCGCGCACAGCGCGCCGAGCAGGAAGATCACCAGGCCGAACACCACGCAGGCCTTGCGCCGCGACCAGCCGCGGTCGTCCACGAAATAAGCCGTGACGACTTCGAGCAGGCTGATCCCGGAAGTGAGCGCCGCGACGGACAGCAGCAGGAAGAAGAGCGTGGCCCAGAAGGCGCCGAGCGGGATCTGGTTGAAGACCGTGGGAAGCACAAGAAAGACGAGGCCGGGCCCGACGTCGGGCGCGAAGCCCATGGCAAACACCGCGGGGAACATGGCCAGGCCGGCCATGAGCGCGACCAGGGTATCGAGGGCCACGACGGACAGCGTGGAAAGAAACAGGTTCTGCTCCCGGCCCACGTAGCTGCCGTAGGTAATCATCGCGCCCATCCCGAGGCTCAGCGAGAAGAAGGCGTGCCCCAGGGCGACGAGCACGCTTTCGGCGGAGATCTTGCTGAAATCGGGGCTGAGATAGAAACGCACGCCGGCGACGGCGCCGGGCAACGTGATGCCCCGGATGATCAGCACGACCAGCAGCAGAAAAAGCACCGGCATGAGAATCTTGGACCAGCGCTCGATGCCGGAACGGATGCCCTTGTACACGATCAGGACGCAGAGCAGCATGAATGCGGCGTGGCTGCCGACGGCCCAGTACGGCGACAGGACAAACGTTTCGAAATGGGTTGCCGCCGCCGCCACGTCGGTGAAACGCAGGCTTCCCGCGGCGGCAATGACGACGTAGCCCAGGGTCCAGCCCGCGACGACGCTGTAGAAGGCGAGAATCGTGAACCCGGCCAGGACGCCCATGGCGCCGACGAGCATCCAGCGGTAGCGGAAGATGAGCGCTCCGATGACGAGCAGGAGGGCGCCCCAGCCCCAGTATTGGAAGCACATCAGGAAGACGCCGCAGAGGGTCATGATCATGCCGAGGAAATGCGCGAGGGTCGAGGTGGGCGGATTCAGCATCTTGAAGGCGCCGGCGGGGTTGCGCTGGGTATAGCGGCCGAGGGTGATTTCGCAGAGCATGACCGGGATGCCGATTACGGCGATGCAGACGAGGTAGATGAGCACGAAGGCGCCGCCGCCGTTTTCGCCGGTGATATAGGGGAACTTCCAGATGTTCCCGAGGCCGACCGCCGAGCCCGCGGCGGCGAGAATGAAGCCCAGGGAACCGCTCCAGTGTTCGCGAGGGGAGGCGCCGTTGCTCATGGGAGCAGCATAGTGTTGGGCGGCGGGCGGGATGTCAAGAGGAATAGAGAAGCGTGTGGGAGTGTGGGGGGTGGGAGTGGGGAAAGCATTCTGACGGGATTAACAGGATGGACAGGATGGGAGGCCCGGTTTTCACGGGGACTGGAGCACTGTGAAAAAGTGCTTGGCACGGGCCGAGTTTTGTGGTTTAATTTAATCATAATAAGAACGAGGTTGCCCCGGGACGGGGCGTCGCGGCCACGGAAGGAGAGACGGTATATGACTCTGAACATGATGCGGACCGGGTGGATTGTGGTGCTGATTACGAGCCTGGGACTCTTTCTGCCGGCGGAGGCGGCGGTGACCAATGTCAGTCTCAGCGACAGTCAGCGTGTCTGGGATAATTATCCGCAGGACGGCGACGGCGACGACGCGACCTTGGCCTGGAGCTTTGCGGGGGATTACAAGAGCTCTCAAACCGGTGGTGGTGCAAACAGAATGTTCAGAATGAGCTACGTCTTTCCGCTCCCGCACGCGGGCGACTTGGGCTACTCGGTTAACGATGCGACGTTCAGCATGGTCATCAAGAGCGTTGCCGACAACGGCAACCTGCCCGATCTGGACATTGTCCTTTTGAACAAGGGTACGGTCGGCGACGCGGCGCCGGGCGATTACGAGGCGGTACCCGTGGCGACGTTGAGCAGCATAGCCACCCCCGCGACGGCGAACGGCACCACAGTGACCTGGTCGCATGCGGACCTGTTGGACGCCTTGAACGCAGCCTACAGCAACGGGACCGAGTACGTGGCATTCCGCCCGCAACTGGCGTTGACGGGCGATTTCTATGATTCCGTGAACGGCTAGGCGGTCAGCGACGAGGACGATTATAACGATACCTACACCATTTACTGTTCGACCAATAATGATAACGATGCGGCCGTTAACGATCCCATCCTGCAGCTGGACCTGAACGAACCCGCGGGGATGGTGACGAATGCGGCTGTAACCAATTATATCCGCTTGGTCGATTCCTCTCCGCAGGACGGTATCGGAGACGGCGACGCCACGACCAGCAGCTATTCGGGCGATATCGGCGCCAATAACGACATGTCCCGGATGCTGATTGTCTTTGCCCTGCCGAAAGGGGGCGAGAAGGGGTATTCGGTCAGAGAAGCGGTGTTCAGCCTGAGCCTGCGCAATACGACAACCGACGGGAACCTGCCCGACCTGGACGTGGACCTGATCGACAAGGGGAGCGCTTCCGCCGCAGTCCAGGGCGACTACCAGGCGCCTGCCCTGGCGACGCTGAACAGCCTGGGCACGCCCGCGACGGCGGCCGAGACCATCATGACCTGGAGAAACGGGGATCTCGCGGAGGCATTGTCCACGGCGTACAGCAATGGGAGCGCCTACGTGGCTTTCCGGCCGCGTTTGGCCCTGACGGGCGACTTTTACGATGCCGGCGGCGATCACGCCAAGGCCGACGGCGACGCAAACAATGATTACTATAGTTTCAATCGGGCGTCCGACGGGTTCCCGCCCGACCCGACGCTGGAGCTGATCCTGGTCCCCTACGACGGCATTGTAACGACCGGGACGCTGGTCGAAGTCGGCCGCGCGTGGGACCAAACCAGTCCCAAGGACGGGGTCGGCGATGCCTACGACAACCAGTTCTTCTGCGGCGATATTAATAGCGATCGCATCAACCGGGCGCTTGCGCTGTTCGAGTTACCGCCGCTGCCGGCGCTGCATCGCGTGGCGAGGGCGGAGTTTGAAATAGTGTACAACTTACCCAACACTTCCGGGGATCCCTCGAATACCAACCGGCCGCCCCTCGACTTCGCCTTCGTTGACAAGGGGACGGCCTCCAGCCTGGCGGCCGGGGATTACGAGGCGGCGTCCCTGGCGCTGCTCGAGGGGGTGGCGACGGTCAACACGCCTAACTACACGCCGTTGACCTGGAAGAACGCGGATCTGGCTACGGCTGTACGGGCGGCCTATGCGAACGACAGCACCCATGTACTGTTGCGCATGCAGTTCGCCCTGACGAACGAGTGGGTCTCGGGCGGCATTCCCCAATCCGACAACGACGGGTTGTACGACACGTACGGATTCGAGGACGACGATCCCGCCCCCGCGT
>JAFGIZ010000218.1 GCA_016929365.1 Lentisphaerota bacterium | reverse complement strand
AGCCTTCTGGAAGCAATCAGAAGCCCAGCCCGTGATTTTTCGCATTTTGAACGCACCGAAAAATCCCACTTTGTTCGCAACACGACACGCATGCCGGGGGCATTTGACACGAGGGGCCGTCTGTGTTTAACTCCTTGTTTCAAAACAATAGAAAAAGGCGGCAGTTTCGACTGCCGGTCTATAACAGGAGTATGAATCGTATGCAGGTGGGATTGCTGGTGATGGGACGGAAGCGCCCGGGATTCGATCCGGACTGGGGCGCGCGGATTCGCGAGAAGGTAATCGCGCAGATGGAGGGCGCGTTTTTCAAGCTGTTCATGCCGACGGTCAGGATCGTGGATGACCTGACGTTGCGGGCAGCGCTGAAGGAATGCGGCGACGCGGGGGTCGACGTGTATGTTGTCGTGCAGCCGACGATGAGCGACGCGAACCTGGGCGTGACCATTGCGCAGCACGCGCGGACGCCGGTGATCTTCTGGGCGACGCCGGAGAATCCGGACGGGACGATGATCAGCTCGTGCAGCCTCGTGGGGGCGCATACGTTCGGCGCCACCCTGCGGCTGATGAAGCAGCCCTTCGAACTGGTCTACGGCATGCCGGGCGAGGCGGACACGGCGGCGCAGCTCGACGGGGCGGTGCGCATCAGCCATGCCTGCGGCCGGATCCGGGGCGGGAAGCTGGGCCTGATCGGGTACCACGCGCCCGGGTTCATCGACATGCACGCCAGCTCCTGGCAGACCATGGATCAGCTCGGGCTGCAGCTGCGGCATATCGGTCTGCACGACTATCTCGACGCCGCGGCCGGCCTGGATGCGGCCGCCGTGGCGGCGGACGTCAAGGCGGTCAAGGCGCTGGGCCTGCCCCTGCAGGACGTGGACGAGGCCGACCTGGAGCAGGCCGGACGGCTGTATCTCGCGCTCAAACAGTTTATCGCGGAGGAGACGCTGGATGCCGCCGCGATCCGGTGCTGGTCGGAGCTGCCGCGCCTTGCGGGGCAGTGGCCGTACCTGGGCATGTTCCGGCTGGGCGAGGAGGGCTTCCCCGTGGCGGCGGAAGGCGACGTGGACGGGGCGCTGAGCCTGTGGGCCGGATCGATGCTGGGCTTCGGGACGGCAGGGTACCTGTCGGACTGGCTGGAACACGACGACGAGACGGTGACGCTGTGGCACGCGGGCAACTGCCCGCTGGCCCTGATGGAGCCGGTCGGCAGCAGGCACGGGCCGCGCATCGCGCGTCATTTCAACAACAAGAAACCGGCGGTTATCGAAGGCGCGCTCAAGGCGGGCCTGCCGGTGACGGTGTTCCGTATCTGGAGCTGCGACAACGCGTACCGCCTGGCGGTCATGGAAGGGGAGACGGTCCCGCCCCGCCGGGAGCTGATGGGCAACAACGGCCTGGCGCGTATCGACGGAGGCAACGTGCGCGAGCGGTTCGAGAACCTTTTGCACGAAGGGATGCCGCACCACGTGGCCGTGTTCCCGGGGCGTCATGCGGCCACGCTCCGGCGCTTTGCCCGCCAGACGGGCATGCGCTTCAGCGGCTGAACGCGTCCGAACCCGGAGGGGCCGCTGCCCGGTACGGCATTTACGTCAGGAGAACACAGTATGGCCAAGATGGCAATTATCGGAGCCGGCAGCATGAAGTTCACCCGGAAGATCTGCCGGGACATCATGCGCGTGCCGGAACTCGACGGGTCGGAATTCAGCCTGACGGACATCGACGCGGAGATGCTGGAATTGAGCGCGAAGATGCTCCGCCGGGAAATCAAGGCACACGGGCTGTCCTATTCGGTCGGCGCTTCGACCGACCGCCGCGAGGCGCTGCGGGACGCGGACTATGCGCTGTCGTTCGTCCGGGTCGGCGGGCTGGAGATGTGGCGGCATGACGTCGAGATTCCGCTGAAGTACGGTGTGGACCAGTGCATCGGCGACACGCTGGGTCCGGGCGGTATCCTCTACGGGCAGCGGGGGGTTCCGGCGCTGGTCGGCTTCTGCACGGATTTGCGCGAGGTGGGCAAGCCCGGCGCGTGGCTTCTGAACTATACCAATCCGATGTCGATCCTGACCTGGGCCGCCGAGGCCGCGGAGGGGGTAAACGTGCTGGGCCTGTGCCACGGGGTACAGGGCACCACGGAACAGATTCGCAAGGTGCTGGACGTGCCGGCGGAACGGTTGACGGTCGAGGTGGCCGGCGTCAACCACCTGTCCTGGTTTACCCGCATCGCCGTCGACGGCAAGCCCGTGTCGCGCAATGCGCTTTTGGCCGCGTTCGAAGCGCATCCCGAAGAGGCCGCGGGCGAACGGTGCCGGCTGGACGTACTGAAACGCGTGGGCTATTTCAACACCGAGAGCAACGGGTTCACAACCGAGCTGCTGCCCTGGTACCGTAAACGGGCGGACCTGCGCGAGGCGTGGATTGCGGAAGGCGCCGGAGGGCACCACCAGTCGGCGATATCGCTGGGCGGCTACCGGGCGAATCTCAAGGCGCAGGACGAGTACCGGGCGTCGTTGACGAAGCTCGCGGAGTCCGACGTGAAACCATTGGACGCGGAGGCGCGCAGCGTCGAGCACGCCAGCTATATTATTGAAGCCATGGAAACCGGGCGGCCGTACCGCGGGACGTTCAACGTCCGCAATCGCGGCTGCATCGGCAACCTGCCGTCCGACGCCATCGTCGAGGCGCCCTGCTACGTGGACCGGCACGGGGTGAGCGTGCCGCGTTTCGGCCCGCTGCCGGACATGTGCGCCGCGCTGTGCAACGCCATGGTGGCGGTCCAGCGCCTGGCCGTGAAGGCGGCGCTCAGCGGCAGCCGCGAGACGCTCAAGCAGGCGGCCATGCTGGACCCGCTGACCGCGGCGGTCTGTTCGACCGGGGAAATCTCGGACATGATCGACGAGATGCTGGAGGCGGAGATGGCATACCTGCCGCAATACCGCGCCGCGGCGTCGTGAATCCGCGGGACGCCGTTCAGCGCGCGGGTTTCCAGCGGTCGACGGCCAGCGCCGCGGCGCCAAGTGCGCCGCTGAAGGGGCCGAGATCGGAGCACAGTACTTTTGGAATGGGTAGATCCCATCCCGCGTACAGATCCTGAACGATGCGGCCGACAGGCTCGCTCAGGACCGGCCCCAGCTCGGTCAGCGGTCCGGCCAGGATAACCGCCTCGGGGGCCAGGACCAGGCCGAGATGTCCCACGGCCCAGCCCAGGCTTTCGGCGGCCGCGCGGATACTGTCCAGCGCCTGGGCGTCTCCCCGGCGGCAGGCCTCGAGCACGTCGCTCACCTGGGGTTCCGCGGCCGGGGCGGTTTCCGTATCCGGGTGCAGCGCGCGCAGGATTGCCCGCACGGAGGCGGTATCCTGGAGTTCCCGCCAGGCGTCGCCGTTCCCTTTGTTCCTGTCCCGGGCGGGACACCGCCAATGACCGATCTCGCCGGCGCCGTCCGCCACGCCGCGGTAGAGGTTCCGGTCCACGATCAGTCCCGCGCCGACTCCGCTCCGGATCCAGATACAGACGAAGTTATGCAATTCGCGGCCCGCGCCGAACCAGAGCTCGGCCAGCGCCATGGTGTTGGACGTGTTTTCGATGTAGACCGGTATACCGAAACGGGCGGCCAGGGGTTCCACCAGCGCGACATCGTGAAAATCCCGGATGTACGGGTACTCCACGGCCGTTCCCTGCTCCACGTCGACGGGGCCGGGGCAGCCGACGCCCACGGAGAGAACCGGCGGTGTTTTCTGATCCGGCCAGACGCCGGCTATGGCCGATTCAAGTTTGCGCAGCACGTCGGGCGGGGAGTCCCCGGGATGCAGCGGGGTGCGTGTCCGGCGGACAACCTGCTGATCGCATCCACGCTGACCGTGAGAATCTCCTCGCCATGAAAGTCCACGCCGATGAAATAACCGGCCCTGGGATTGGGATGGAGAAACGTGCGGGGGCGTCCCCGTGCAGGAAAGTCTTTCCGGCCCTCCCGGAGGATGCCCTCGTGCAGAAGCCGCTCCACGTAAATCCCGATCGTGGACGCGGACAGATTCATGGCCTTGGATAATTCGATACGCGAAATACCGCCGCTGGCGCGCACGTGTTTGATCAGCATGCCCTCGACATCGGCGATAACGGCCTTTTTTTTCCGTACCGGCTTGCCTTTTTTACGCTTCTTCATGCCTGCCCCCCGCGCCTGCGGCGCATTGCATTTATCCGATTAATGACCCTTAACAAAAAAAATCGAACCGGACAACCGCAATATGGGCATTTTTCGGCCGGCGAACCGGGGTTGCAATCCGGAGCATTTAACATACAGTACGCCTGCACAGAGGAAGGAGAGATTTGTGAACGATCTTGAGCGCTTTCACGCCACGACACAACACCGGCGGCCCGACCGCCTGCTGTATTATCTGAACTTTACGCCGGACCTCGAGCGGCGCGTGCGCGAGCGCGAGGGGCTTGACGGGGCGGCTGATTTAAGAACGCATTTCGGAGGGCTGCGGGAGGCCGGGATTACACTGGAGCCGCCGGCCGGTTGGCGGGAGCCGGACTGGTCCGTCTTCTTCGAAGACGTGGAGCAGCCGCCGGGCTGCCGGTACGATGCGAACGGCTGTCTGCACGTGCCGACCGATACGTATCATTTCACGCACCGGGTATCGCCCCTGCGCCATGCCGTGCGTTTCGACGAGATCAAGGCAGCGTATCCGTGGAACGACTGGAACCGGTGGGGCACTGCGCATTTCCCGAAGGCGGTCCGGGACGCGCACGCCGCGGGCGCGGTAGCGGTCGGGGCCATCGGCCACATGTACGAATCCGCGTGGCAGGTCCGCGGGTACGAGCCTTTCCTGATGGACATGATCGGTGAACCGGAGACTCCGCACTTCATCCTCGACTACTACAAGGAGCGCAACAAGCGAATCGCGGTGGCGGCGGCCGAGGCCGGTGCGGACATGCTGCGCACGGGCGACGACGTGGCCAACCAGAACGCGTTGATGTTTTCGAAGGACATGTGGCGCGAGTTCATGAAGACCAAGTGGGCCGAGGTCTACGCCGCGGCCAAAACGGTCAATCCCGACATCCGGATCTGGTACCACTCGGACGGCAACATCACGGACATCATCGACGAGCTGATCGAGATCGGGGTGGACATTCTCAATCCGCTGCAGCCGGAGTGCATCGACCTGCAGGCGGTCAAACGGCGTTACGGTTCGCGCCTGGTCATGGACGGCACGATCGGCACGCAGACGACGATGCCGTTCGGCACGCCGGACGACGTTCGGGCCTGCGTGCGCGAACGGGTGAAGACCCTGGGCGGGGACGGGGCCTTGATCCTCTCCCCGACGCACGTGCTCGAGCCCGAAGTGCCGATCGAGAACGTCCTGGCCTTCGTCGAGGCCTGCCGCGCGTACGGCGCCGCCTGAATCCGGATTACGGGACCGGCTGAGCTGCGGGCCGGGGAATGCGGTTGACGCGGCGCATTGTGTCTCGGCATGATGGACGGGATGTTTAGCGGAGCGTTGAGCGCACATGTTGCACCATGATGGTACCGTTTGTCTGCCGCGTCGCCCGGAACCGGCGCGCCGGGGCGCGGAATCCGCCGGCCCGCCGCCGGAGAGATCGGCATGACGACGCGAAAGCGGCCCAACATTCTCTGGGTATCCTTTGAGGACACGAACCCGTTTTACGGCTGCTACGGGGACCCCGTGGCCCGGACGCCGAACCTGGACCGGCTGGCGGCGGAGGGATGCCGCTGGACGCGCTGTTTTTCCACCGCCGGCGTGTGCGCCCCGGCGCGCTCCGCCGTGATTACCGGGATGTATCCGACGTCCATGGGCACGCACCACATGCGCACCACGCACCGGGATGCGGCCGCGCCCGAGCTGCCCACGCCGTACTCGGCCGTGATTCCGCATTATGCAAAATGTTTCAGCGAGTATCTCCGCGCAGCGGGGTATTACTGCACGAACAATATCAAGACCGATTACCAGTTCGACCCCCCGCTCACGGCGTGGGACGCGTTGAGCCGCGAGGCGCACTGGCGGAACCGGCCGGACCCGCAGCAGCCGTTTTTCGCGGTGTTCAATCTCGACGACACGCACGAAAGCGGCATGTGGCCCGAAAAGTGCCCGGAGCCCGCGTTCGATCCGGACGCGGTGCCCGTTCCGCCCGTTTTCCCGGATACGCCCAAGGTGCGGGAGGCCCTGGCCCGCATGTACACGAACATCGAAAACAACGACCGGCTTCTGGGCGGGCTGCTGCGCCAGCTCGAGGAAGACGGGCTGGCGGACAACACGATCGTGTTTCACTGGAGCGACCACGGACCGCTGCCGCGCGGCAAGCGCTGGCCGTACGATTCGGGAATCCACGTGCCGATGATCGTGCGCTGGCCGGGCGGGCTGGAGCCGGGGGGCGTCAGCGATGCGCTGATCAGCACGATGGACCTTGCGCCGACCGTCCTGTCCCTTGCGGGGCTGGCCGTCCCGGCGCACATGCAGGGCTGCGCCTTTCTCGGGCCGGACGCCGCGGCGCGCGAGTATGTGTATGCGACGCGCGACCGGTATGACACCGCGTACGACAGGGTCCGGGCGGTGCGCGACGCGCGCTACAAGTATATCCGGCATTACCGGCCGGACCTGCCGTATCTGCTCTGGGTGCCCTTCCGCAACCGGCATCCCATCATGCAGGAGCTGTGGCGGCTGCACCGGGCCGGCGCGTTGAACGGGCCGCAGGCGCTGATGTTTCAATATCCCCGGCCCGTCGAAGAGCTGTACGACACGGAAACGGATCCCTGGGAGACGCGCAACCTGGCGGGCGATCCCGTGATGGCGCAGACGCGGCAGCGTCTCAGCGGGGCGCTGGATGCCTGGATGGCCGAGGTCGGCGACCTGGGGGAAATCCCGGAGTCGGAGATGGTGCGGCGCTGGTATCCCGACGGCCGGCAGCCCGTGACGGCGGCGCCGGTGTTCGTGCCGATATGCGAAGCCGGTCCCGGCGTCGCACCGGCCCCGCAGGGCGGCCGCTTCCGGGGACCGGTGCAGCTGCAGCTCTATTGCGCCACGCAGGGCGCGTCGATCGCCTGGGCGCTGGACGGAGACCCGCCCGGCCGCTGGCGGCTGTATACACAGCCCCTGACTCTGCCCGCAGGGACAACGCACGTGCGCGCCAGGGCCGTGCGCATCGGCTATGCGGAGAGTGCCGAAGTCGCAGCCGGGTTTACCGTTACCGCCGCAGAAAACGTGTAACATGACTCGCAGAAAAACGTTTGCGCCCGATTATCGTCATCTCATCGCCGCCGCCCGGAACCGCGAAGCGGAGCGGCTGCCCCTCTACGAACACGCGTTCAGCGTCGAGGTTGTCGAAGCCCTCCTGGGCCGGGAAGTGGCCCCGCTCCTCGAAGGGGACCTGGCCGACAAGACCGAAGCCTTCCGGCGCGAGTGCGGCTTTGCCGTGGCGTACGGGTACGATTGTTTTCCGTTGGAGGGCTGCCCGACGTCGGTGGTGCAGGGCGGGCAGGGGCTGCGCGGCCGGGCGGGACCCTTGATCGCCAACGTCGACGACCTGGAACGGTACCCCTGGGAGGACAAGTTTCATGAATTCACGAGCCTGCACGGGGACCGCTTCGAGGCGCTGCGGCGCAGTCTGCCGCCGGGGATGAAGGCCGTGGGCGGCATCGGCAACGGTCTGTTCGAGGCGGCGCAGGATTTCGTGCCGTTCGCGTCGCTGGCCTACCTGCAGGTTGACGCGCCGGACGCGTACGCGCGGCTGTGGCAGAAGATCGGCGACTGGCAGATCCGCCTGTGGACCTGGCTGCTCGATCAATACGGGGACATGTTCGCCGTGTGCCGGTTCGGCGACGACCTGGGGTTCCGCTCGGCGACGCTGCTGCAGCCGGACGAGATCCGGCACCATATCATCCCACAATACAAACGGATCGTCGATCTCGTGCACGCCCGGGGCAAGCCGTTTCTGCTGCATTCCTGCGGGCGGATCTACGAGGTCATGGACGACCTGATCGAGACGGCCGGCATTGATGCGAAGCATTCGAACGAGGATGCCATCGACCCGTTTACCGTCTGGGTAGAGCGGTACGGCGACCGGATCGGCAACTTCGGCGGCATCGAGATGAACCTTATTGCGCTGAACACGCCGGACGAAGTGACCGCCTATGTCCGGGATCTTCTGCCGCGGGTGACCGGGCACGGGGGCGTGGCGATCGGGACAGGCAACCAGGTCTCTTCCTACGTCAAACCCGAGAACTTCGTCGCCATGACCGAGGCGGTCCGCGCCTGGCGTGCGGAATAGGGGGTGGCGGTCCGGTCGAGTCGCCCTTGAAGATCGAGCGGCTGCGGGGTTTGAGCAGCAACGGGCCGTTCCAGGGACTGTCCGAACACATCCAGTCGAGACAGCGCGCGTAGTAAGGGCTGGGGTCGATGGCGCGGACGCAGGTGATCGACGGGATGGCGTAGCGCGCGCGATAGTCTTCGACGGCCGAACAGACCGACACGTCGCGGCCCGGCTTCAACCCGGCATCGGCCAGGGCGCGCATCGCGCCGAGCGCGCCCTGTTCGATGGTGGTTAAGAGGGCCGTGGCGCGCAGGGTTTTCGTTCGCAGTTTGTGCCGTATGACCCCGTGCGCTTTGGGTAGCGGGTCTTCGAAGGGCTTCACGGGCGCGTCGATCAGCTCGCCGGCGATGCCGTTCTCCGCGCACCATAGGCGCCACGTGGCGATGCGCGAGGCGATGACCGGCCCTGCCGGCTGCACGTTCAGGCAGTCGATGCGCCGGTGCCCAAGGCGCTTGAGATGATCAAGGACGCGCCGTAGCGCCGATGGCATTTCCATGCACACAGAGACGATGCCGTCGGCGCTCATGTCCGTCTCCAATGAGACCACCCGGGCCCTTGCTTCGTAAAGCCGCTTGCGCCAGGCGTCGGTGTCCACGCCGGAGCCCAGCACGACGAACACGCCGTCGAATCCTTTCAGCGTTTCCGTGATCGACGGGTCGTCATCATGGATTACGTCCACCGCCCGCACGAGCACGTCGTTGCGCCGGGCGGCCGCTTGTTCCAGGGCATAGCGCCAGCGCAAGGTGATCGGAGTCGCGAAAGCGGGCGCCATCAACCCGATCACCTTGCGTACGACCGGGTGATCGGCGGCGGTGTTGACGATCAGCCGCCGGCTCGGGGCGCGGGTGAGCAGCCCTTCATCGAGCAGTTCTTTGATGGCGCGGCGCATCGTGATGCGTCCGACACCCAGCTCGTCGGCGAGGCGGATTTCGCCCGGCAGCTCGGCGCCCGCATAGTCCCCGGCGGCAATGCGCCGCTTCAGAATCCGCATCACACTCGCGTACTTGGTCACGACAGCCTCCGCTGACGGCTCGTCCTACGCCCAAACGATACCGCACGCCGCGGGCCACGGCAAGAGCGCGTCCAGTGAAGAAGCGTATCGCGAGGCCGTCGTTCGTTCTTCAATCGACGGACCAGCAAGCTCCAGGTCGCATGACGCGGATCCACTTTCAGGGCCTGACGGGCCAGTTCGGCAAGAATGAACCCCACCCGTTCCCGCTCCGCGGGCAGACTCCGCAAAAAAGGCCATCTTCAGGAAGGCGCTCGAATCTGCTTATGCGCAGGTTCTAAGCCCTTCCCCGCGCCGCTGCCCAGCAACACATGCCCCTCGTTGTCCTGATCGTTGTCTCGATCGTCGTCTCTTTATCCGGTCCTTCCGGCTTTCGTGTGGGTTTCCCAATATCTTGTGCCACACCATTTGCAGCCCTGTCGCATCGGTTAAGCAGGTCGTTTAAGCGTATCCGGTTAAGGGTGGCGGTTAAGGAAGCGCTTAGGTGTGGCGCTTTGCGCCGTTCGCACACTTAACCGCTACGCTTGTTCGGATACCCTTAATCGAACCGCTTACACGATAGCATCAAGATCCCTTATGCCGGAAACACGACATGTTGGACCCACCCACACTGAACCCGGAAGGGGCGTAAAAGTGTAATCGCTCTTGCATGAGACAAACATTGTGTTATGCTCGTGTGGCGGAAAAAGGAAGGAGAATGACAATGTCGTATCGACGGCAACGGTTAAGGGCATATACGGGATGGCTCGGGATTGAGTTGTTGTGTGTGATAAGCCAGACGGCGGCCGGAGCTGCCTCCGACGGGAGCCGCGTCGCCGTCCCGGATGCCGGGGCGCCGGCTTTCGAGGCCGAGCCGCGGCTGCCGTTCGGGTGCTGCTTCGTGGAGGGGGAGCCGATCGCGCTTCCCTATGCGGTTGCTTTTTCGGGCGACACGGCGCGCGCCGTCGTGTTCACCGGCACACTGACTGACGATCGGGATCTCAAACTCGGACCATTCACCCAGACGGCAAGTCTACGCAGCGGGGAGCGGTTTGCGATCGATCCGGGCAGGGCAGCGCACACCGCGCTGGGGCCAGGCTTGTACACCGTTGCGGGCACGCTGTCCGCCGCAGGCCTCGCGCAAGCGGTGCGCGTCCAGTTCGGCGTGTTCAACCGCGAGCTGGCGGCGATTCCGAACCGGGAAATCCCGCGCTGGATGGGCATGGGAGCCAGGGAGATCCACCTGCTGGATCGGTGGTCTGTCGAGGACGTCTACTCGTTTCTCGCCCGGGTGGGTGTGCGGACGATCCGGCGGAATATGAACTTCGGGCTGTATTACCTCGGGGACGGCGAGTTTCAGTGGGACCTGCTCGATCCGGTCGCCGAGCAGGCCCGGCGCTTCGATCTCGACGTGCTGGCCCTGCTCTTTCTTTGGAATGACCGGCACGCCACGGACGAGTTCCTGGAGGCGACGGGCCTGGACCGCGCGGACCTCAAGAGGTTGCGCACGCCGCTGTATCTGCCGGAGGGACGGCAGTTCTGGGCCGATCATTACGCCGTGCCCCTCATGAAACGCTATGGGGACACGATCAAGTACTGGCAAATCTGGAACGAACCGAACGCCGGCTGGAACGAGGACCCGGCCCTGACCAAGGGAAATGCGCGTCAGTTCGGCACGCCGCGCAACTACTACGACCTGTTTGTTCGCGCCTGGAAGGCCGGCAAGGCGCTCGACCCATCGCTGCGCATCCTTCCCGCCCTGTCGTCGGGGCACCATGGGCGAGACATCCCACTCCTGCTCGGCTATGGGCTGGGCGAGTACCTGGACGACGGCTTTACCATCCATTGCTACGGGGGCAACTACGACCGCATGATGGGGGCGCGGCGACTGCTGGCGGACGGTGGCTATCCGGATGTGCCGCTGGGCGTGACGGAGGTCGGCACGATGGCAAAACCCGGCGATGAGGAGCAGAGCCGGGCCCAGGCCAATTTCGTTGCCGAGACGTTTCTGGCCGTGCCGGCGGTTCCCAATCCCGTGTTCGCCGTGCATTATTTCAAGCTGCACGATCGCAGCCGCGGAACAGCAGCGTTCGGCCTGCTGCACGGCGAGGACTGTGAGGCCGACCGCGGGATCGTGGCCTACTATACCGTGGCACGCCTGCTGGCTGGGGCAGAACGGGGCACGACGACGTCGGTCGGCAAACTTCGAATCCACCGCATCGACCGGGGGGCGCGCGGACCCCTGACGGGTGTGTGTTCGACATTTCAGACCGCGGTGGACGTGATCATGAAGCGGCACGGGGAGACGCCGGTAAAGGCATGGGACCTGATGGGCCGGCCGATCGCCCTGGATTGGCGCGGCGACGAGGCGGCCTTTGCCGTGCCGTCCGATTTCGTCTTGATCGAAGGCGACGTGACGATCGATCCCGGGACGCAGCTTTCCATGCGGCCCTGGCTGAACCACCGGGTGCGGGTTATCGCCGAGACCGCGCGCGCTACGGCCGCCGAGGCTGTGCTCCGTGTGGTGCGGCCGGGCAGCGCGGCCCCGCTCGCCGAGCAAGACGTCATGCTGATGCCCGGTACCAACCTCTACGATGTGGACGCCGGCACCGAGCGGCCCGGAATGCGCATCCCTCTGCGCGCGGAGCTGAGCTGGCCGGACGGACGCGTCGAGCAGGCGCAAACCGTCGAATACAATCCGGCCTTTCATGTCACCCCGGAGCAGGCCGACCGTCTCGAGCGCCCGGAGGGGATGGAGACCTACACCCTGGGACCGGACGATTACACGGTCTGGGTGCTGAACCCCAACCTGGAGAAGGACGATTTCGTCCCCTATGCAGGAGCCGCCGACGCCTCGGCCGAGCTGGCCTGGGGCTGGACCGAAGACGACCTCGTGCTGTGGATCGAAATGCGCGATGATGTGTTTGTTCCCAGTCATCCGCGCAGCCCGTGGTTGGGAGACGGGCCCCAGGTGTCGGTTGGCAACGAAAGCGGTGAAGGCCAGGTCCCGTTCGTGGAATTCGAGCTGGGACTGGGGGAGGACGGTCGCCCAATTGCCTTCGCGCTCGAAGGGCCGCATTACAACCCGCGCCTGAAGGCCGAACGCCGCGGAGACCGCACCCTGTTCCGGGTCCTGTTTCCCTTCGCGGAACTCGGGATCGCACCGGCTCCGGGCATTCTGGTCCGCGCCTCGGCCATCCTCAACGAAAACGATGGCGCTGGTCGCGAAGGCTACCTGGCCTGGGGCGGCGGGATTGCCGACGAGAAGAACCCCGAGCGGTTCAAGTCACTGTTACTGGTTGCGGGGGGAGAGTAAGAACGCGTGATAAGGCAAAACACAGCGGCTGGATGTCGAGGCTTCGAGACCCGCGAACGGATCATCGCGGCGTGCATGGCGGCCGTCGTATTCAGCGTGCAAGCCGGGGCGGTCGAGGAATCGTCCGCGTCACGGGTAGGGGTCGAACAAACGTTCTCCGCGGCGGCATGGGCGGGGCGCGGCGTTAACTGGGCGGGTGATTTCGACGCATGGCAGGTCCGAACGGATGTCGCGAATGCATCGACGAACGGTTACCTGGAAAACATGGGCGGCAAAGGCTCCGCCCTGTCGGTCCAATGGCCCGAGCTTCCGGCCGCGGAGGCCATGATCTTTCGCCTCGGCTACGGATGGACGTGGGGCGGCGGAGGCGGCCAGGGAACCCTGGTTTTCGGCAGCCGGGGCGAGCCGTGGCGCTTGCACCTGACGTTCGGCCAGCAGCCGGGGGAGGCGAAGTACCGTGCGGAATGGCGCCGCGACGAGGCCACGTTGATCGTGATCGATGCGCCCTCGGCATTCCGGCCCGGATGGGTCAGCATCACCGACCGCGGCGGCGGTCATTTGCGACTGTTCCATCTGTACGTCGGCGGACCGTCCGGCGCAGCGCGGTGCGCCTGATGCGGTGTAAGCCCGAGAAGAAACTCATCACACGGCACGCAAGTCACGCCGTCGATACGCAGTCGCTCGGTGCCGCGGTAAAGAAGCATGAGGGCCGCCTCGGGATAATCGTCGTGAAAGGCCCGCAGGCCCGCCAGATCCCGTCGGTGAACGCGCCCGACATGCTTGACCTCGATCGCGCAAAAAACATCCGGGCCATAGATGACGAAATCGACCTCCGACCCGCCGCGGGTTCGCCAGAAGTACAGGTCGTGCTCCCTGGCGCCATAGTCGATCCAGGCCCTCAAGTGCTGCGCAACCAGTCCTTCGAGGGCGGGACCTCCAATCTCTTCGGGCCGGTCGAGGGGGCCCGCCGGACGAACGCATCTGAAGACGCCGCAGTCGAAGTAGTAAAACTTCGGGTGCGCGATCGTGGCGCGTCCGGCGCGTTTGGTGAACACCGGCAGACGGAACCCGAGCAGCAGATCCTCGATCACGCCGACGAACCCCTCCACGGTCTTGCGCCCGGTCTCGCAGTCCCGAGCCACATTGCTTACGTTCAGAATCTGGGCATGGGAGAAGCTGATGGTTTCCAGAAACCTGGAAAAAGCCCCGAGTTGCCTGACCAGTCCTTCGGCCTGCACTTCTTCCCGGATATACGAGCCGATGTAGCCCCGCAAAGTGTCCGCGGGGTCTTCGGCATCCCACACGAGCGGAAGCATTCCCTGGCGAAGCGCGGTTTCGAGATCGAATCGCGGGCCGAGTTCCGCGGCCATAAACGGACTCAGAGACCGGATGACCGCTCGCCCACCCATCAGGTCCACTCCCGCCTTACGAAGTTTCCTGGCACTCGATCCCGTTAAGACGAACCGCCACCCCCGTTTCGCTTCGATCAGGGCGTGCACCACACTGAGCAGCTCAGGGACGCGTTGTACTTCGTCGATCACGACGGTCGTTCCCGGATCTGTCGCTTCGACCACCTCCCGCAAACGTTCCGGCCGCGCTTCGTACCGCCGGCGTTGATCCGGTTCAAGCAGATCGATGCGAAGGCTGTGTGAGTAGAAACGCTGCGTCCAAGCCGATTTACCTGTCCCACGCGGGCCGAACAGGTAATAGCTTTGTTTCGGCGGATCGAAAAAGCGCGTTACAAATTCCATATTCGGCCTCAAACTGGCGAGGCTACCTCCATAATGCACCCCGATAATGCTTCTTCTCCCTCCCTGTGTCAACCAAAGAAGAAATTGGGCTTACCCCATTTCTTGCGCGCTCAGCTGATAGGAGATCCCTCGACTACGCTCGGGATGACACTTTCCTAAGGTTTTCTATCATGCCGAGCGAAGTCGAGGCATCTCCAGTTCGTTTTCGAAGAACCATGCCATTCCACTTCGTTCCAACGTCTTAGCCCTTGTTTGCAGACGTTCTGGCTCTTGCGCCCTCGAAAACTGGGGATAGTCCTAAAGAAGAAAGGCTTTTTTCTTTCACGCCATATCGTGTATAAGACAAAGAGTGTCCGGATCGAACATTCCACGCAACGCGCCATAGCGAGAGCGACCATGCCACCGATCGCGACTGTTATGCTGTCGGCCGCCACGGCGGCGGCGCTGGTGCAACCGCGCCTGTTTCCCCGTGGCCTCGAGGCAACGGGCCTGGACGCCCACGCGGGCCGTTCCCCCGCAGTGGAAGTCCGGCTGGACAACACGAACGCCGCGCCGCGCAATGCAGAAATAACGTTTAACAGCAAACGGCACCTGCCCCTTGATCCGACTATTCCCCCTTATGTGGCCGCCTCCGCCACGGGATTGGCTTTCTCCATCCGGTGCGAGACGCCGCTGCCGGACATGCCCATGCGCTGGCTGGTCTATGTCGACGCGAACCCGCCGCGCGCGACCGCACACCGCATGCAGCCCGCCGAGCTCGCCACGGGGATGTGGCATCGGGTCTCGGTTCTACTGGATCCGCCCGGAACGGTGACGAACCCTCTGAGCCAGGTGCTGCTGGGGATGCAAGCCCCCGCGCGCACCGGCTTCAGCTTTTACCTGGCCGATGTCGACCTGGTCTACGGCGACGGGCGCATCTATTCCGTGGTCTCGACGAATCCGCCCCTGTTCATGACCGGCTATGACCCCGCGCGGCGCCAACCCGTGTTTCCGCCGCTTCCGGCACGCGAAAGCCTGGGCCTGGGCCTGTCGCACGAGGAGTTTATCAAGGAGATCGCGCGCGCCGGCGAGCTGCCGATGGCCGTCCAGGATATCCGGGAGCGCTTTCCGGGGATCGATTTCCTGTTCTCGGCGCTCTGGTGCCCGCGTTTCACCGAGCTGGCCGACATCCTGCCCGCGCTTCCGGAAGGCTTTTTCTACCAGATGCAGAAGGCCCGGATGAACGGCGCCTACATGGCCGCGCTGGATGCCTGGGCGCGCACGGCGGACGGCACGAAGATCGACGTGTACGGCGAGGCCAATGCCACGTTCCCCAGCCATCCGCTGGCGCGCGCCGCTTACAAGGACGAGATCGACTACGCCGCCACGCTGGGCGTCAACAATTACGTCAATCCCGACTACAACTGGCCCTGGTACCGGGGTATCGGCTACGGCCAATGGACGGTGCAGGTCTTCCGCGAGAACCTGGCCGGCGAGGATGAGGGCCTCGACTTGCTGCCCGGCCCGGGCGGTCACCCGGCCGAGTTGATTCACTTCCACGACTACTACGAACAGAACCACGGCGTGCGCTGGTCCCCCGCCGACGTGGGGCTTTCGTCCTGGTCCGAATTCGCGCCCGTGGCCGCCGCCAGGGCGGCCGACGGCACCGTGCAGGACCGGCGCAACTACTCGCTGGCCACGGCGCTGGCGCAATACGAATGGCTGCGGCAGGCGCAGCGTTTCGGCCGCTGGGCCAAAGCCCATGGCGGGATCCACGAGGTCATGCCCAACCCCGAGGACGTCGGCGGCGGGTGCGACTACGTGTACTACCTGCGGCTGGCCGACGCCGGGACGCTTCAGATCGAGTATTTCGGCAGCCCGACGGTGGTGCGGCCGGCCTACCTGCGCATGCCGATGTACCGGCGCGCCGCACAGATCAGCGGCAAGGAGCTCGGCGCGGCGCTGGAGCTCGGCGCCTGGGGTCATTACCAGCCCTACTGGGACCCGGAGGTGGGCTACCTGGTGGCGTACGAGCTGGGCGCGTTGGGATACAAGCACTACGAACTCGATTTCATGGAAACCGGCTGGGCCGCCTGGAGCAACCCGGCCAACGCCTACGACTACGACCGCTATGCCAATGCCATGAGCCAGGGCCACGGCTGGTGGCAGGCGCGGCACGAGGGCGCGGCGCGGCCTCCCGCCCGGGTGTTCGCCGTGTCGCTGCGCTCGTCGGTGCACTACATCCAGGCCGGCGTCTGGACGCTGAACGTGGAAGACTCTTTCGAAAACGACCTGGCCAATGCCCACGTCGAGGTGGAGACGATCGACACCCTGGGCCTGCCGGATGTTCTGCCCGAAGCCGACGTGCTCTTCTATGCTCCGCCGGTCAGCCGGCGCCTCGATGCGGAGCGCGTGCAGCGCTGGCTGGACGAAGGGGACAAGACACTCATCACGCACTCCTACATCCCGCTCAGCCTCAACCGGGGCGCGGTCGAGCTGCGGCCCGGCGTGCGCAGCGTCCGGTTCCGGGGCGAGGAGTTCAACTACAAGGACTATATGGACCGCCTGCAGGGCATTGGCGACGGCTTCGCCCTGCACCCCGCCTTCGCCAGGCTGCAGCGCGGCGCCGAAGACTACTGGTACCTGGCGGATCCTGACCAGGAGCCCGATCCAAGCGCGGCGGGCTGGCAGTGGGTTAAGATCGGGACGGGACTGGGCTGCGTTCATCCGCTGGCTTCCGAACTGCCCCTGGCCAACGGCAGCCGGATCGTCTACGTCCATCAGCGCCTGGAGGATTTCCCGCCCCGGACCATGGAGAAGTTGATGGCCACGCTCATCGAACGCTATGGGATCCCCGTGGTCGCCCTTGACGACGGCGCCACGAACCGCGCCATCGCCCACACCTACCGTGCCGGAGATGCCGGAGTGGCGGTGTTGTGGAACGAACGCAAGCTGGTCGAGCTGGGCTGGCTGCCCGGCTATGGCGCGCACCTGCTCGTGCGGCGCGGTCCGGACCAGTTCGATCCGGATGTGCGCCCCTATCCCATCACGGCGCCCGGTGCGGCTTGCGGTGCCCGGGTTCCGGTCGAAAAAGCCGGCGCGACCTACCGCGTCTACGCCTTTCTGGCCAACCGCGACACCACGCTCGAGGCGACGCCGGACGGCTGGCTTCCCCTGCGGGTTCCCGGTCTGCTGGCCGAGCAGTTCTACTATGCGCCCGACACCCCGGCCTTCCGCGCGCGCGTCGAGGACCTCAAGGCCTACCGGAGCAAGGTGGCCCCCCTCTGGCGAGCGTGCAAGGATGGGGCCTAAGTGTACGTTTACGTGTAGGAGTACGTGTCTCCTTCGCCAGCGACAGTCATCTCTCTGACGTCTTCTTTCTTTCATTCAACTCTTGACCGTACCGAGACGGGCGCCGTGCGCCGCAACATGTCTTCGAAAACCGTCCTTCGCGCGGCGATTGCGTTCACGCGCTCGCGGTTCTCTTCGCTCTCCGGCAGCAGAAAGAAGATTTCGTGGCTCGTTCCCGTGAACGCCAGGGGCGCCCACCCCGCGGCGTCCGCCGTGGACACCCCGGTCTCACCGCGCGGCAGCATCGCCCAGCGGTAAGACGCGCCCGGCGCCAGGCGCAGCTCCACGCGGGACGCGGCCCCGGGAACGTCATAGGGCACGTAATGCCCCTTGTTGTTCGGCCGGATGATCTTCCGGTCCCAGTCCCGCGCCGCCTCGTTCTGGACGCCCGCGATGAGCAGATCGCCCTGCTGGTAGAGCCGCGCCACGGCGCCCGGACCGGCCCGCCAGCGCGGGGCGATGCCGAGCTGTTCCAGCAGCCGCCCGTACACGGCTTGCGCCGCGGCGGCATTCGCGTCCAAGGAAGGATCGAAAAGCAGGACGATGAGCCGGCCCCGGCCTTCCGGACGGGCGACGGCGATGGGCCGGTCGCCGCACGCCAGCAGCGTGTCGGCGTTCCCGAGCGAAGAGAAGAGCGGGCCGTGGATTTCGACGGCGTCGGCCCCCGCGGCGGCCGTGCCGCCGGCCAGGTCGGTCAGCGGCGCGCGCCACACCGCGTTGGATGCGCTGGCGAACGCGAATGCCGGGTACAGCTCCGCCAGCGGCCGCAGGCGCATGGCGCGGGTCACGACGTTCGACAGCGCGGGCGCGCTGAGGATCGCGTTCCGGATCTGCCCGGCGCGCACCCGTTCGAGCAGGCGGTCGAAGCCCTGCTCGGTCGGGGGATCGGCGGTGTAGAGCAGCGCCGCGTGTTCGCCGTCGAGCCGGCCGAGGCCGTCCTCGCCGAGGCACGCGAACGAAAAACCGGACTGCGCCAGCGCCGGATCCGGGGTGGTGTCCAGGTGCTGCAACATATAGCTCCACAGCTTCCACTCCGTCCCCCACGGGCGAAAGATCGCGCGGGACGTGACGGAGAGAACGTCGGGGGGGACCCGACGCGCGCCGTCCTCGTAGGCGTGCCGGAACCCGAGACCGAAGGAGAGGATCTGCCGCATGCGGAGCCGCAGGAATTCGCTCTGGCGTAATTCGGCCAGCGGCAGATCCTGGCTGGGCCAGAAATCCGCCTCCAGGTGGTCCGCCGCCACGGCCAGGCTGCTTTCGTACGCGATGGCGTAGGCCAGCTCGTCGGCGTAGTACGGCCAGTCGTTCCCGCCATGGCCCCCTTCCAGGACCAGGCCCACCTGCAGGTCGTCGTGCCGCCGCGACGTCAGGTAAGGATAGCGGTGATAGGTCCCGTCGAGATACCGCGGATTCTTGAAATACTCCTCGCCGACGGCGCCGACATCGCGCAGGCGGCTGGCGAAGAACGTGTCCGCCCCGTTGGCCATGTCCTCCGGGTTGCCCATGCACTGGAACATCCCGCCCTCCGCGCGCGCGACCCGTCCGATGGTCTGCGCCGCCTTCAACCACTCGTAATGAACCAGCGTGTCGAAGAGCGCGTAGTGTTGCACAAGGTTATCGGGCGGATTGTTTGTGTATTGCTGATAGGTCAGCGGGCTGTACTCGGCCCACGACGCAAACCCCAGGTCGGCGGGCTCCGGCATGCCCCCGAAGTAGTAGTCGGCGTAGTCCCGCACGTGGAATGTCCGGAAGGCATTCTGGCCCGTATGCACCACGAGGCCCTCGTCGAGCCCCGCCAGGTCGCGCCGGAAGGCGGCGATCGTCTCGGGATGATGCCCGGAACGGCCGCGGCCGCCGGGCCAGAACCAGACCATGTCGGTAAACCCGACCCCGGCGTGCCCCCAGCGCATGGAAGACTTCGCCAGCGTGCTCCAGGCGGTGCGAAAGGCGGCCGACGGCATCGCGACGGCATGCCCCCGGCCCCACAGCGTGCGCCACCCGGTCCGGCCCTGCGTGTCCATCACCTCGCCGCGCCAGTTGATTTCGAACGCGTTCATGGCCCGGTAATACGGCACATAGGGATCGCCGAAATTCT
>JAFGIZ010000217.1 GCA_016929365.1 Lentisphaerota bacterium | reverse complement strand
CGCCGCCGGTCCAGCCCTGCACTCACTTCCAGAACACCCGTTTCCTGAAACAAGTGTACGCAGGAGTGCACGGAATACGCCAAGCCGTGCTTCTCCCGCACCACCTGAAACAACCGCGAGCTCATGTTTTCGCCCAGGATAGCGTTCAGTATCCGCAAGGTATAACGCCGCGGGTCGCGCCGGCCGAACAGCCGGAACCCCATAGCCAAATGCGCCTGTTCGATAGGCTTGCCCTGGATATCAAAGCGTGTTTGCGCCACTTTATGCGTCACGCGACGCGGCCGGCGCGGCTCCGTGCCCTTCAAGCGACCCAGGCCTTCTGCCACCCGGTCCACGCACCGATTGTGCTCGACCCGCCCGGCAAACGCCACAACCAGGCGCGACGGAACATAGTGCCGTTCCTTGAACGCCCTGATTTGCGCACGGTTCATGCCCGCGAGCGATTCCGGCGTACCGATCACGGCCCGGCCCAGCGGATGCCCCGGCCAGAGGGCCCGGGACAGCATCTCTTGTACGACGTGACGGGGCTGATCCCGGTACATCATGATTTCTTCAATAATGACGCCCCGCTCCTTATCGACGTCCGCCGGGTCCAGGCGGGGGTCCACAATCATGTCCGTCAAGACGTCCAATGCGCGGTTAAACTGATCGAAGGCTACGCGCGCGTAGTAACACGTGCTTTCTTCCTGCGTAAAGGCGTTCAGGTAGCCACCCCGCCCTTCAATAACGCGCGATATATCTCGCGCCGAACGCCGGCCGGTGCCTTTGAACAACAGGTGTTCTATAAAATGACTGACGCCCGCCTGTACCCGCGTTTCGCAACGCGATCCCACGCCGACCCATACCCCCAGGGCCGCGCTCTCCACATGCGGCATGGCCGCAGTGATGATGCGAATGCCGTTCTCCAATGTGGATTGACAGACGTTCATACCCGATCGCCGCCGTCCGCCACGTCCGGGGCACCCGCGCGTTGCAACGCCTTCAAGCCGACGTCCCCCTCATAGAGCGCCTTGCCCACAATCGCGCCCGCCAGGTTCGCCTTGCCCAGCTCCGCCAGCGCCCGTATGTCGCCGGCCGAGCGTATGCCGCCGGACGCGATCACGTCACAGGACACAGCCTCACAGATCCGACCGAGGCCCGCTACGTTCGGACCGGAAAGCATCCCGTCGCTCGAAATGTCCGTACAGATCAGCGTCGTGACCCCTTCCGCCTGCATATCGCGCGCCAGGGTCTCGGCGTCTACCTCGGTCGATTCCACCCAACCTTTTACGGCGACCCGTCCGTCGCGGGCATCGATACCCACGGCCAGCTTCGGGCCGAAGACCGCCGCCAGCCGCCGTACGGCATCCGGGTCCGTCAGGGCGCGCGTACCGACAATCGCGCGGCTCACGCCGGCATCCAGCATCCGCCGGACATCGTCGTCGGTCCGCAAGCCGCCGCCGACCTCGATGGGCACGTTCACGGTGCCGGTTATCGCCGCGACCGCCTCCGCATGCATCGGACGGCCGTAAAAGGCTCCGTCCAGATCCACCACATGCAGATACTCCGCCCCCTCCGCGACCCAGTGTCGGGCCATGGCCACGGGGTCGTCTCCGTAAACGGTCGCATCTTCGGCGCGCCCCTGGCGCAACCTGACGCAGCGTCCGTCCTTGAGGTCGATAGCGGGGATGATGAGCATGTCAGACCGTGGCCGGCCCCAGCGGGCCGTTGCGCCCTTTACAGTTTGCCCTTGCTGGTCGGCAGTCCCGTTTCCCGCGGATCGCGGGAAACGGCCATGCGCAGCGCCCGCGCCACCGCCTTGAACACCGACTCGTAAGCATGGTGCGGCTCTTCGCCGTACAGGTTTACGATATGGAGGTTCATGCGGGCTTTGACAACAAGAGCCCGGAAGAATTCCTCGATCAGCTTCAGATCGAAATCGCGAATCTTGCGGCGCCTGTTGGCGATGTGGTACACAAGGTAGGGCCGGCCTCCGAGATCCACCGCTGCGCCACTGAGCGCGTCGTCCATTGGAATCAGGCTCCAGCCGTAGCGGGTTATGCCCCGCCGCGTTCCGAGCGCTTTATCCAGCGCCTCGCCCAGCACAAGGCCGAGGTCTTCAACCGTATGGTGGTAATCCACTTCGAGATCGCCCTGCGCCTTGATGGTCATGTCTGCCAGCGCGTGCCGCGACAGTAATTCCAGCATGTGGTTGAGAAACGGCAACCCCGTCTCCACCCGGTACACACCTTTCCCGTCGAGATTCACCGCCGCCGCAATCTGCGTCTCTTTCGTCTTGCGTTCCACCCGGGCTTTCCGCTGTTTCATGCTTTTCTCCTGTCCAGCGCCGCCAGCAGGGCGTCGCTATCCGCATCGGTTCCCACGGATATCCGCACGTAGTCCGCCGTGCGCGGCCCGTCGAAGTAACGCACCAGTATACGATTCGCCCTCAGCCGGTCAAAGACTTGTTTCGCCGGTTCTTCCGCCGGTTTGACCCATAGAAAGTTTGTTTCGGACGGGCATACCGAAAAACCGCGCGCCGCGAGTTCCCCGCGCAACCGCTCCCGCGTGTTACGGATCCGCTCCACGTTCCGCCGCATGTGCTCCATATCCGACAACGCCGCGGCGGCGAGTCGCTGCGCCACGACGCCGACGTTGTAGGAGTCCTTGACCTTATCCAGGGCTTCGATCAACCGGGCCGGACCGATCGCATAACCCACCCGCAGGCCCGCCAGGGAAAAGGACTTGGACAGGCTGCGCGTCACGAGGACGTTATCCAGTTCCGCCGCCAGTTTCAAACCGTCCTCGCGCGCGAAATCGACGTACGCCTCGTCGAGAACCACGACGCCTTCCGCGCGCTCACAAAACGTTCGCACGTGATGCCGCGGGCACTGCATACCGGTTGGCGCATTCGGATTCGTAAAAAAGAACAGCGAGCGCACGCACGCATCCGGCACGTCCCAGTTCCCGCCGCTGTCCACCGGCCACGCAAAGCCGGCGGCCAGCGGAAGCGGCCGCCGCGCGGCGCCCCGGATATCGGACAGGACGGGATAGAGCGAATAGGACGGTTCGAAGTATCCGACGTCTCCGCCGTCCTCCACGAAGGCGCGCGTGCACAGTGCAAGCACTTCGTCGGACCCGTTGCCCACAAAAACCCGGGATGCCTGCACGCCGTGCACCGCGGCAATCCGCTGCCGCAGCGCCCCGCACGCCGGGTCGGGGTATCGACGCAGCGTCTCCGGATCCAACCGGGCCAGCGCTTCCTGTACGCGCGGCGAGGGCGGATAGGGATTCTCGTTGGTGTTGAGCTTGATCATATCGCCGTCCGCCGGTTGTTCCCCGGGACTGTACGGCTGCAGTGCGGCCACGTTCCGCCGGATTGCCATTCAGCGCCCTCCGAAGCTGACCAGGACGCGGCCGCGGCACGGCTGCCCCCCGGGTGTGACCGGGCCGCTGTAGAGCGCGGCCGTGACGGCCCGGTTGACCGCCGGCGACTCGGACCCTCTTTCGATAAAGACATCGTCTACACGCCCTGCGTCATTCACGGTTACACTGGCCTCTACGTACCAGGGAGCATCACGCATGCCCTGCAAGCGCTCACGCGCCTCTTCCGGCAACGCAAAGGATGCCGCCGCGAGCGCCGGCGAGTACGCCACATGCAACCGCGGTTGTTCCGCCCCGGGCGGCGCGGGAGCTCCGCCGTCCGGAAACCTGGGCGTATACGTCTTCGCCGGCGAGAACACGCCGCCCGGCGCCGCGTCCAACGCTTCCGCCGGCAAGACCGGCGGGAGCGGCGGGTCCCGTTGCAGCATAAGATTCCGGTCGTGCGCCGTTTCCGGGAGCGCGCCCGGAAAGACATCGTCATCCGGCACCAGCCATTGTCCCACCCTGGGCGACCGGGCAATCAGGTCGGGGCGGCGGTACGTGCCGTTCCCGTCGGACGGCCTCTGCGTAAACAGGACCCGCGGCGGCGGCAGTCCGCGCTCGCGCGCCACCGGAATCCGCCATGCAGGCCACAGCGCCCATACGCCGATCCAGGCCAGGATCAGCAGCATCTCGGAGAACCCGATAAGCCGTATGCGCGCCCGTTCGAGACCGGTTCTGACCAGGGTTTTCAAAACGGCTCCACCGCGAGGGTCACCTGTTCCACGCCGGCTTCCAATGCCATATTCATGACGTTAACCACCGTTCCATGCCGGACACTTTTATCGGCCTGGATAATCAGTCCCGGGTTTTCCTGCCGGCGCGCCCGCGACGCAAACGCGCTGCGCAAACCCCGCATCTGGTTCTCGTCCGACACCAGAAACCGTTCGTCGTCGAAAAACACGATTTCCCGCCTCGCCCCGCCCTCGCCGCCGACCGACAGGACCACGGCGGTCATACCGAATGCGGCCCCTTCGCGAAAAGGCGCCCGCGGCAGATCCACGCGCACGCCGGGCTGCAGCACCAGCTTCGAATCGACCAGCAGGAAGAAAATGAGCAGCAGAACGATGTCCACCCAGGGGGCCGCCCCGATCAACCCGCGGTTGAGCCGGCTGCGCGGGAGGAATCGTGTCCGCAACCCGCTGGCCGACAGGACACTGACTCTCTCTCGCTGCGTCATGTCGCGCGGTCCGCTTCGTCCGGGGTTCCGGCCAGCAGAAAGGGGATGATCTCCGAAGCCGCCTTTTCCATATCCAACACGACCCGGTCAATCTTTACGACCAGGAGGTTAAAAGACGCGTAGCAGGGCACGGCTACCGTCAGACCGGCCGCGGTGGTCATGAGGGCACGGATCAGGCCGCCCATAAGGTCCGCCGATTGAATCAACGGCGCCTGGCTCTGCAACACCAGCAAGGACTCCATCATTCCCAGAACCGTTCCCAGCAGCCCCAGCAGCGGAGCCACCTGTGCGACCGTCGCCACCACTACCAGCCGGCGTTCCATTCGCGAAATCTCCGCCAGGCTGGCATCTTCCACCGCCGCCCGCATATCTTCGCGGGACTGATCGCGGTGCAGAATCGCCGTCTTGACGATATAGGCGACGGGTCCCGGTGTTTCATCGCATATCGTCAGAGCCTCCGTGATATTGCGGCGGCTCAGAATATTCATAATGCCCTTCAGAAAGTCCTCGGACTTGATACGTGCGCGATGCAGGTGCAGAGCCCGTTCGATAAAAACACCGAATGCCAGCACCCCGGAGCCCAGAATCACCCACAGTACCGGTCCTCCCTGTTTGAGTAGATCTACGAACATTGTTCCCCTCTCCCGTTCCGCCTTGGCTCATCCCTGCTAAAACAACCACCAATGTTCAGACTTGATGGCCGCAATCCGTTCGCGTGCTTCGTCGGCCGCCGGCACGCCGGCCTTAACCACGCGCTCGAGCACACGTACCACGGCCCGCCAGTCCCGGTGCGCCTCCATTATATCCGCTGCGTTGAAGGCCGCACGCGTAAACCACACCTTGGTTGCCTCATTGTGCCAGATGCCTTTTTCCCGTTCCGTGAAATAACGGACGATTACGTTGAAATAGTACTGCTCGAAGGCGCGGTCGGGTTCTCCCAGTTTCTCCCAGCACCGCCCGATCTTGTACAGCGCCTGCGTGACCAGTTCACGCGAAGCCCCCGCGCTGTGGGCCACAATCAGGTACGACTCGGCACTTTCCCGGTAGCGTTCGGGGTCCTCCGCCCCCAGCATGAACTGGCAGTCCCCTTTGCGCATCCACGCCAGGTCGGTCAGTTCGCTCCCGGGATGCTGCTGCACGATTTCCTCCAGCATCAGAATCGCTTCGGAAAAGCGGCCCAGCTCGGCCAGCGCTTCGCCCTGCGCCAGGCGTGCCTTGACCCGGTTTTCGCTCGCCGGGTAGTCCTTAATGAGCCGGGAAAGAATCTCGATGGATTTTACGAATTCCTTCCGGCGAGCCGCCGCCAGTCCCGCGCGCAACAGGGCGTCGTCGGCCCGCGGGTTATCCGGGTAGGTGGCGGCAAACGCGATAAAGTTGGTTTCGGCGGCTTCGAAATGCCGGCTGTTGTACGCCACCTTGGCCATCCAGAATTCGATTTCCGGCGCCCATGTCGAGTCGGGATAGCGCGATACAAAAGCGCGTCCGATCGCTTCTCCCCGCTCGTCCTGTCCGGTCCAGAAGTAGCACATCGCTCGCATGTAATCGGCCTCCTCCGCGACCAGGCTGTCCGAAAACTCCGTAACGATCCGCTCGAACTCGCGCAGGGCCTCCTCGAAGCGGAACAGGCGGCACAACGTCAAGGCGCGTCCGTGAATGGCCTGGGCCCTCAGGCGGCCCTGCGGATACCGTTCTACGACGCGCGCATAGGACTCCAGGGCGCGGGCCCACCGCCCTTCCTGGTAGTCGATCTCCGCTACCCGGATCAGCGCCTGCTCGGCGGCAGGATCGCGCGGAAACGCATCCGCCAGCTCGAGAAACGCCCGCCGGGCGGCCTCCGGCGACCCGGACCGGGCCATGCTTTCCGCGATCTGGAAGCGCGCTGCCGCCATGAGCTCGTTATCCGGCTGCGCGTTCACCAGGCGCGCGTAGACATTAGATGCCAGCCGATACTGTTCGTTCGCGAAATAGGCATCGCCGGCCTTGAACAGGCATTGTTCCCGCCGGGCCGCGGTCTCAAACAGGTCGGCGCCATGCAGAAAGGCCGTCGCGGCTTCCGCATAACGGCCCGTATTGATCAGGCTCCATCCCTTTCCGCTGTATGCCTCCGCGCATCCCGTCCGGTTCGTAAACGTCTCGAGATAGTACTGAAATTCCTCCGCCGCTTCGCCGTACCGGCCGTGTGCCAACAAAGCGCCGGCCAGAGCCAGTTGCAGGGCTCCTGATTCGGCGCTTTCCGGCGCAGCGGTCACAACGGCTTTCAGCCGGGCCACGCCCTCGTCAATACGGCCCGTCTCCAGCAGCAGCCGGCCGAGGGCGCGACCGGCCCGCCGGCGCTCTTCGGGCCGGACGGTCTCCTCGAGGGCCTGGCGCAGCATATCCACGGCTTCCGTGTCCCGTCCCTGCTGTTCCAGCGCCTCGGCCGCTGCCAGGCGGGCTTCGGTGCGCTGTTCCGTATCCGCCGCCGGGTCCGCGGCCAGCGCGGCCAGCAGACGGACCGCCTGATCCGCGTGCCCTTCCTGCATCGCTATCCTGGCAAGCCAATACCGCGCCGCCCGTGCCGCCGCATCGTCTGCTTCCGGGGCGGCCAGCGGCTGGAAAATCCGCTGTGCTTCCCGGGGTCGCCCCGCTTCGACAAGGGCCCGGCCCCACTCCAGCAGGTTGTCGCGGGATTCAGCCGCTTCCGGAAAACGCTCCTGGAATGTCCGGAACGCGGTCAGCGCGTCATCGATCCGGCCGGCCTTGAGGCGGCACCAGGCGGTCAGCCGCAGGACGCGGGGCGCGTACTCTGCATCCTTGAGGGTTCCGGCCAGCGTGTCCAGCCGCTTCCCGGCTTCCGCATAGCGGCCCAGCTCGTATTCCGCCAGAGCGCGCCAGAAGTCCGCCCGACCGTTGCCCGGCACCCCGTCGAGCCACGCCAGCATGTCCGCGTAGCGTGCCTGACGGTACAGCGTGCGGACCAGCAGCACGGCGGCCTCGTCATCCAACCCGTCGCGGCTGTCCGCGTCTTCCAGGTACGTCCGCAGTGTTTTTTCCGCGAGATCATACAGGCCGTCTTCAAACGCCGCCCGCGCACGCACGAGGGATGCTTCGACGCCTGCCGACACGCTGCCCGCGGCCGGCAGAAGCAGGAGGCACGCCAACCCGTAACCCAGAACCCGCAGCCCGCAGTGCGACATCACAAGTACTCCCTCAGTGCCCGTCCCGTGTGTGATACATCACACGCCGCGACGGTTTCCGGCGTGCCCGCCGCCACGATCCGCCCGCCGTCGTCGCCGCCTTCGGGACCCAGATCGATAACATAATCGGCCGTTTTCACTACGTCCAAGTTGTGCTCGATCACCAGGACCGTGTTGCCGGCATCCCGCAAGCGCTGCAACACCTGCAGGAGACGCTGCGTATCCGCAAAATGCAGGCCCGTGGTCGGCTCGTCAAGCAGGTAAAGCGTACGCCCCGTGGCTACCTTGCTTAACTCCGCCGAGAGCTTGACCCGCTGTGCTTCGCCGCCCGACAACGTGGTCGCCGGCTGTCCCAACTGAAGATAACCCAACCCCACGTCCGCCAGGGTGCGCAGCCGGCGCGCTATGGCCGGAACGTTCTCGAAGAACGCCAACGCCTCATCGATCGTCATGCCCAGCACCTCGGCAATGGTCTTCCCCCCGTACGGGACCTCGAGCGTCTCCCGGTTGTAGCGCGCCCCGCGGCATTGTTCGCAGGTCACGTAGACGTCGGGCAGAAAATGCATTTCCAGGCGCAGAATACCGTCTCCCCGGCAGGTTTCGCAACGGCCGCCCTTGACGTTGAAGCTGAACCGCCCCGGCCCGTAGCCGCGCACGCGCGCCGCGGGGGTCTCCGCGAACAGCTTGCGAATGAACGAAAACGCCCCCGTGTACGTAGCCGGATTGCTGCGCGGGGTGCGGCCGATCGGCGACTGGTCGATCAGAATGACCTTGTCGAGTTTGTCCACACCCGTCAACCGGCGGTGGCGGCCCGGCCGCTCGCTCGACCCGTGGAACTTGCGGAACAGCGCGCGCCGCAGGATATCGTCCACCAGCGTGCTCTTCCCGCTTCCCGAGACTCCGGTCACGCAAACGAACAGACCCAGCGGCACCCGGACCGTGATGTTTTTGAGGTTGTTCTCGGCCGCCCCGACAATGCGCAACGCCGCCCGCCCGGGCTTTTTGCGGGCCGCGGGAACATGGATCTGCGCGCGGCGGTTGAGGTATCGCGCCGTGAGCGAGCGCGGATGCGCCAGCAGGGCGTCCACCGTGCCGGAAAAGACCACTTTCCCGCCGTGCCGTCCCGCGCCCGGGCCCAAATCGATCACGCAATCTGCGGCCCGGATGGTCTGCTCGTCGTGCTCGACGACCACCACCGTGTTGCCCAGATCCCGCAGGGCCCGCAGCATCTGGATCAGACGGCCGTTGTCCCGGTAATGCAGGCCGATGGTGGGTTCGTCCAGCACGTAGAGGACCCCCACCAGACCCGACCCGATCTGTGTCGCCAGGCGGATGCGCTGGGCTTCGCCTCCCGAAAGCGTGCCGCTTTCCCGGTCCAGCGTCAGGTAATCCAGCCCGACTTCCGTCATAAACCGCAACCGGCGGCGGATTTCCTTGAGAATTTCACCCGCAATCCGGGTCTCCTGTTCCGTCAGGGACAGCCCTTCGAAAAAGGCGGCAGCCGCGCGGATCGACAGGCGCGTAACCTCCACGATAGACCGTCCGTCAACGGTGCAGGCGGCCACTTCGGGCTTCAGGCGCGTCCCCTTGCAATCGGGACAGGGCTGCCGGCTCATGTAGCTGCGCAGCCGCTGGCGCGTATAATCGCTTTCGGTCTGCTCGTATCGCCTGGCCAGATTGGGGATTACGCCTTCGAACGGCTTTTGATAGCGCCGGTACGCGCCGCCCCGCCAGTAGCCGATCTCCACATCCTCCTCCCCCGAGCCATACATCAGGATCCGGCGGAATTTCGGCTTCAGCGCGCGGTACGGCACGTCCAGGCTGAACCCGTAATGCCGCGCCACCGAACGCAGGAGTTTCTTGTAGTAGATGATCAAGCGCCGGCCGCCCCGACGCCAGGCCTTGATCGCGCCGTCGTCGAGAGTCACGTCCTTGTCCGGCACAACCAGGTCCTCGTCAAATATCAGCCGTGTCCCGAGTCCCGAACAGGTCGGGCAGGCCCCGTAGGGGCTGTTGAACGAGAAACTGCGCGGTGTCAATTCGTCAAAGCTGATGTGGCACCGGGGGCAGGCGTGTTTCTCCGAAAACAGGCGTTCTTCCGGCTCTCCGTCATCGGGGTACACCAGCACGATCACCACGCCGTGCCCCTTTTCCAGCCCCAGCTCGATCGAATCCGTCAGGCGCCCGCGCGACTTGTCGGTTACGATCAAACGGTCGACGACCGCTTCGATCGTGTGCGCGCGTTTGGGCTCGAGCGCCGGCGCTGATTCCACCTCCACGATTTCCCCGTCTACCCGGGCGCGGATAAAGCCCTGGCGGCGCACGGCCGCGAAGACCTCGTCGTGGCGCCCCTTGCGTCCGCGCACCAGCGGGGCCAGGATGGACAGCCGGGTACGGCGCGGCAGATCCATCAGCCGGTCCACGATCACTTCCGCCGATTGGCTGCTCACCGGTTTTCCGCAGCGCGGACAGTGGGCCTTGCCGATGCTGGCATAGAGCAGGCGCAGGTAATCGTGTACCTCCGTGGCGGTGGCCACAATCGAGCGCGGATTCGAGCCGGCGGTGCGCTGCTCGATCGAAATAGCCGGCGACAGGCCCTCGATGTGGTCCACGTCGGGCTTCTGCATCTGGTCCAGGAATTGCCGCGCGTACGCCGACAGGCTTTCCACGTAACGGCGCTGGCCCTCGGCGTAGAGCGTATCGAACGCCAGCGAAGACTTGCCCGAGCCGCTCAGGCCGGTGATCACGGTCAGTCCGTTGCGCGGAATCCGGACCGTAATGTCCTTGAGATTGTGCTCACGGGCCCCCGCAATGAGGATGTCGGGTCGGGCCATTCAGCGTTACACCACCTTAACCAGCCGGAACTGTTTTTTTCCCGAGCGCAGGACGACCAGGCGTCCGTCGATCACGTCACTGTTCTCCAGAACGGCCTGTGCATCGCCGACGCGCCGGTTGTTAAGGTATAGGCCCCCTTGAGCCGCCAGCCGCCGTGCTTCGCCTTTGCTGCCGCACAACCCCGCCGCCACGGCAACGTCGGCCACCGGCCGGCCCTGCACCGCATCCGGCGGCAGCTCGGTCGACGGCACATGGGCAAACACATTCAGCAGGTCGCGGGCATGCAAGCCGTCCATCGACGCTCCGAACATCACGGCGCTGGCCCGGCGCGCAATATCGAGCCCCGTTTCGCCGTGGGCCAGCCGCGTGGCTTCCTCGGCGAGTCGTTGCTGCGCGGCGCGCTTCTCGGGCGCGTCCCGCACCGCCGTCTCCAGCGCGGCGATGTCCTCCGTGGGCAGGAACGTAAAGATCTTCAGAAAGCGGATCACGTCGGCATCCGCCGTCCGCAGGAAAAACTGGTAGAAATCGTAGTACGACGTCTTCGCCGGATCGAGGTAGATGGCGTTGCCTTCGCTCTTCCCGAACTTGCGGCCCGCGCTGTCGCAGACCAGCGGCACGGTCAACCCGAACGTCTCCGTCCCGCGCTGTTTGCGGATCAGGTCGATGCCGGCGGTAATGTTCCCCCACTGGTCCGACCCGCCGATCTGGAGGCGGCACTGCTCCCGGTCAAACAGCACCAGGAAATCGTAAGCCTGCAGCAGCTGGTAACTGAATTCCGCGAAGCTCATCCCGGTTTCGCTGTTCAACCGTGCGCGTACGCTCTCCTTGCCCAGCATGGTCCCCATGCGGAAATGCTTGCCGACGTCGCGGAGGAACCCGATGAACGGATAGTCCTTCAGCCAGTCGGCGTTATTCACAATTGCCGCCGGCGCCGTGTCGTGCTCGAAGTCGAGATAGCGCGAAAGGTTTTCGCGAATCCCTTCCGCGTTATGCGCGACGTCCTCCGCGCTTAACAGGCGGCGCTCTTCGCTTTTCCCGGACGGATCGCCGATCATCCCGGTGGCGCCGCCGACCAGGGCCACAACGCGGTGTCCGCAGCGCTGAAAATGCGCCAGCGCCATGATGGTCACCACGTTGCCCGCCTGCAGGCTGTCCGCCGTCGGGTCGAAACCCGCATACACCACGGCCTGTTCCCGCAGCAGATCGTGGATCGCCGGTGACGTCACGTCCTCCAGCAAGCCGCGGGCTCTCAATATCGCAACGGGATCCTGCATGCCGCTTTTTACAAGAAAGGCGCCCCGAACACTCGGCGCGCCTTTCCGTGCCTCCCGGTCCTCCCGGCTACGCGTCCTCGTCGTCCTCGTCGCGGCGGCGGTCCTTGCGGTGCTTGCGCCGTCCTCCCGAGCGGTCCGGCTCCCGTTCGCCCGGTCTCCATTCCTCGCTAAGGCCCAACGCCTCGTCGAACGCCCCCGCCAGGTCCACCATATGTTCGCCCCGGCGCAACCCCTCCGGCATAGTTTCTTCCTGCTGACGGACGAATTCTTCTTCGGGAACCGCAACCGCGCGCATACTCAAGCCGATGCGGCGTTCCCCGCGATCGATCTTGACGATCCGAGCTTCCACGTCCTTGCCGACGTCCAGCACGTCGCGCACCTTCTCGACGTGCTCGTCGCTGATCTGAGAAATGTGCACGAGCCCGTCCACGCCTTCTTCCAGTTCCACGAACGCGCCGAAAGACGCGACTTTCGTCACCTTGCCCTGCACGAGCTGGCCGACCTGGTACCGCGCGGTAATCGTATTCCACGGATCCTCCTGCGCCTGCTTCAAGCCCAGGCTGATCCGCTGGTTCTGCGGATCGACTTCCAGGATTACGGCTTGCACCGTCTGGCCTTTCTCCAGGATTTCCGACGGATGATTGATCTTGCGCGTCCAGGACATGTCCGAAACGTGAATCATCCCGTCGATGCCTTCCTCCAGCTCCACGAACGCGCCGTACGAGGTAAAGTTGCGCACCGTTCCGCTGATCGTCGACCCGACCGGATACCGCTCCTGCACCGTGTCCCACGGATTGGCTTCCGTCTGGCGCATGCCGAGGGCAATTTTCTGCTCTTCCTTGTTGAGGCCGAGAACGACCACGTCGACTTCGTCCCCTACCGACATCACGTCGGCTGCGCGCGCAATGCGCTTGGTCCACGAAATCTCCGACACGTGGACCAGCCCTTCCACGCCCTCTTCGATCTCCACGAACGCGCCGTACGGGGCCAGATTGACCACCCGCCCACGCAACCGGCTGCCCACCGGATACTTGCCTTCGATGTCGTCCCACGGGTTCCGCGTCTTCTGCTTGAGTCCCAACGAGACCCGTTCCCGCTCGCGATCCACGTCCAGGATCATCACCTCGAGTTCTTCGCCGACGGAGACCATTTCGGACGGATGCTTCACGCGCCCCCAGCTCATATCCGTGATATGGAGCAGGCCGTCCAGCCCGTCGAGATCCACAAAAACGCCGAAGTCCGTGATGTTTTTCACAGCCCCCTTGCGCATCTGGCCCGATTCAATCGTGGCCAGCAGTTCGCGGCGCTTGACCCGCAGCCGCTCCTCGATCAGCTCGCGGCGCGAGACGATGATATTCTGCCGTTCCGGGCTGATTTTCAGGACCTTGAACTCGAACGTCTGGCCGACATACGGCTCGGTATTGTAAACGGGGCTGACGTCGATCTGGGAGCCGGGCAGAAAGGCGTCCACTCCGTCCACATCCACGATCAGTCCGCCCCGCACCCGGGTTTTAACCGTGCCCTGGACGACCGATCCTTCGTTGTAATGCTCCAGCACGCGCTCCCAGCGCAGCTTCTGGTCGGCCTTCTCCTTGCTCAGGATAACCATCCCGTCTTCGTCTTCCATCTCGGCCAACAGCACATCCAACTCGTCGCCGGGCGCGACCTTCTCCAAATCCTCAAATTCCGCCGCGGGGATAACCCCCTCGGACTTGTACCCGATATCCACCAGAATTTCGTTGCCCCGCACCTCCAGGACCTTGCCCTTGACAATCGATCCCTCGGTAAAATCCTTCAGGGTCTCTTCATACATTCGGGCCATCGCTTCGCGGTCGTCGTCTACAAACGCGGCCGTATCGAAGTCGACGTGTTGCTTTTTTTCTTCTACTACCTGTGTATCCATGCTTTCCTCGGTTTGCCTCGTCGGCAGCCGCTTTACCCCCGCCCCGAGGCGGGGAAGCCGCCGTGCTTTCACTCACACCAAACCGCGAGAATACAGGAGCCGCGGGCCCGGATGCAAGCGCCAAAGCGCCAAATGTCGTGTTGCGAACAAAGTGGGATTTTTCGGTGCGTTCAAAATGCGAAAAATCACGGGCTGGGCTTCTGATTGCTTCCAGAAGGCT
>JAFGIZ010000005.1 GCA_016929365.1 Lentisphaerota bacterium | reverse complement strand
GCGCTCGTTCACGCGGTCCACGGCCAGAGTGTACTGGATCAGGTCGTTCGTCCCCACGCTGAAGAACTTGACGTGCCGCGCAATGGCATCCGCCGTCAGCGCAGCCGACGGGATTTCGATCATCACGCCCACCTCCACGTCCGCGTCAAACGCCACGTCGCGCTCGCGCAACTCCTGCTTGGCTTCCTCCAGCAGGGCATTGGCCTGCCGCACCTCCCGCTCGTTGGCGATCATCGGATACATGATTTTCACGTTGCCATGCACGCTGGCCTTGAGAATCGCGCGCAACTGGCTCTTGAAATGGTCCGGATAGCGCAGCGAAAGCCGGATCGAGCGGCAGCCCAGGAACGGATTCGCCTCGTTGCCGGCATGCGTCTCCGCGTAATACTTGTCGCCCCCCAGGTCCAGCGTCCGGATGATCACCGGCGCCGGCGCCAGGCGCCTCGCGACCTCACTGTAGACCGCGGCCTGCTCATCTTCCGTCACGGCCTTGTTGCCCACCAGGAAAAGGTACTCCGACCGGAACAGTCCGATGCCCTCGGCGCCGTATTCCAGCACCGCGTCCACCTCCTCCGTGCTTTCCGCGTTGGCCGACAACACGACCCGCCGGCCGTCTTTCGTTTCGGCCGGCTCGTGCCGCAAGGTCGTCAACTCGCGCTGGATGTTGCGGCGCACCTCCGCCACCCGGCCGTAGGCCTCCAGGCGCTCCGCGGTCGGATTGATGATAAAAACCCCCTTGTTCCCGTCCAGCAACACCTCCGCCCCGTCGCTCACGCGTCCGGTGATGTCGTGCAGGCTCACCACCGCGGGCAGCTCCAGGGCGCGCGCCAGCACGGCCGTATGCGATGTCGGACTGCCCAGGTCGGTCGCGAACCCCAGGACCATGTCCCGTTTGAACGTCGCCGTGTCCGACGGCGCCAGGTCCCGCGCCACGATGATATGCTGCCGCTTGAGCTCGCCCACCCCGCGTTCCGGCCGGCCGCAGAGATTGCGCAACAGGCGGCGCGACACGTCCTTCACGTCCACCACCCGCTCCCGCAGGTAATCATCCTTCAGCCCGGCCAGCACCTCCGCGTACGATTCCGTGACGTCCCGCACCGCCGCTTCCGCGTTGCGCCGGCGGTCGCGGATCTCCGCGATCAACTTCTCGATCAGGGCCCGGTCGTCCAGCACCATCAGGTGGGCGTCCAGCATGTCCGGATTGCCCGTCACCGGACCGGATTTCATGTCCGCCTGTATGGTCCGGATCTGGCGGCGCGTCTCGATCACCGCGTCCTCAAGACGGCGGATCTCGTCCGGAACGTCCCCGGGCTCGATTTCCCGCTCCTCGACCCGCACGGTTTCCACGGCCACGCAATGAACCGGCCCGATCACCACGCCGGGCGACACGCCGATCCCCTGGAGGACGATTTCACCGTTCTGTTTCGTCTCGGCCATATCCGCCGCCCGCGCCGCGGGCTACTCCTCGTCAAACTTCCGCTGGAACAGCGCCTCCAGCTCGTCCAGAAGCTGCTCTGCCCCGTCGCCCACGGCCGTCACCCGCAACACGCTGTCCCGCCCCGCCTCGAGCGTCATCAGGCCCATGATGCTTTTCCCCGAGACCACGTTGCCGTTTTTGTCGACCGTCACGTCCGCATCGAAGCGGGACGCGATCTTGGCAAATAACGCCGCCGGACGCGCATGCAGCCCGTACTGGTTCAAGACCTTGAACTCCCGCGTCAGACGGCCGTCGTTGTCGGCCCGCTCAGTCACTGCCCACCGCACCCCGGCTGATAATGGACATCAGCCGCTCGTCCAGCTCCTTGGCGGCGTCGTGCCCCAGCACGCGCAGCTTGTGGTCCAGCGCGGCGGTCTCCACGACGTTGGCCAGGTCCCGCCCCGGCGCCACCGGCACGTAAACCTGCGGCACCTCCACGCCCAGCAGGCCGCGCGTGGAACGCACTTCCCCGTCCCGGTTGTCCTCGTCCCGCGTCCCGGGCGCACACAGGGAAATCACCAGGTCCAGCTTCTTGGCCCCGCGCACCGACGCCACCCCGAACAGACTCGGCACATGCACGATGCCCACACCGCGGATCTCCATGTGGTAGCGCGTCACGTCGACCGCGGACGCAATGAGGGCCCCCGAACTGTCGACGCGCAGGGCCGTAATATCGTCCGACACCAGCGCCGCGCCGCGCATGATCAGCGCCAGCGCGATCTCGCTCTTGCCGGCGCCCGGCTTCCCCTCGATCAGCACCCCGACCCCCATGTGCTCGATCATCGTGCCCTGCACCTTCATGCGCGGCGCCGAGAGGTTCTCCATGATAATCGTGGCCGCATTGACAAAATGCTTCGTGATCATCTTCGTCTTCAGGATCGGCACCCGGAACTCGTCGGACAGCCCCGGCATTTCGGGAAACACGTGCCGGTTGCGCGCCATCACCACGCAGGGTATCTTCTTCTGAAACAGTGCGCGCAAACGCCCGCGCCGCTCCTCATCCGACAACGACGAGAGATACGCCGCTTCCGCCAACCCCAGGCACTGGATGCGCCGGTGCGCAAAATACCGGAAGAACCCCGCCAGAGGCAGGCCCGGCCGGTGAATCGCCGTCTCCCGGATACTGTGATCCAGCCAGCGTTCCCCGTGAACCAGCTCCAGAGACAAGGGCCGGGCGCCCTCCGCCAGAAACGTGCGTACCGTCACCGAAGACCGCTTGATGCTCTCTTTGTCCATGTCCGTCACACGCTCCTCTCGCCGTCCCGGCCGGTCCCCGGCTCAAACATGCGCCCGCGGCCGGTGATCCTGAACCTTGTCGCGCCGCCGGCGCAGCTGCCGCTCGATCTTGTCGAAGGCCCCGTCAATGGAGGCCTGCATGTTGTCCGATTCCTCCCGCGCCTCCGTACGAATATGATTCTTAGCCTGTACCACCGCCTCCGCAATGCTCAGATGCCGCTGGACGTCGAGAATGACATGAACATGCTCCACCCGCGAAAATATCTCCATCACGGCCTCCGCCTTGCGGCGCGCGTAATCCTGCAGCGGAACGGTTGCGTCCATGTGTCGTGCCGTAATCTCTATTGACATGCCTGCTCCTCACCTGCTGAACGTGTCGCCGAGATACAGCTCCCGGCTCATTTTGTCGTTAATTAGAAAATCGCCCGCGCCTTCCCGCAAGACCTTGCCCTCGTAAAGCAGATAGGCCCGGTCCACAACCGCCAGGGTTTCCCGCACGTTATGATCCGTGATCACTATACCAAGCCCCCGGTCCCGAAGTCCCGCGATAATTGTCTGGATATCGTCAACGGCCAGCGGATCGACCCCGCTGAACGGCTCGTCCAGCATCATCAGCGAAGGACGCGTCACCAGCGCCCGGGCAATTTCGAGCTTGCGGCGCTCGCCGCCGCTCAACGTGTACGCCCGCTGCCCCGCCAGCCGCTCCAGCCCCAGGTCCCTGAGCAATGCGTCGCAACGCGTCCGGCGCGCCGCGCGGTCCAGGTCCAGCGTTTCCAGAATCGCCATCACGTTCTGGCGCACCGTCAGCTTGCGAAACACCGAGGGCTCCTGCGACAGGTAGCCCATGCCCCTCCGGGCGCGCCGGTACACGGGCATCCCGCTCACCTCGCCTCCGTCAAACACGATCCGCCCCCCCTCGGGCCGGATCAACCCCACGATCATATAGAATGTCGTCGTCTTGCCCGCCCCGTTGGGGCCCAGTAAACCGACGATCTCGCCCCGCTTGACGTACAGGCTTACCGCGTCCACCACCCGGCGGCCGTGGTACGATTTGACCAGGTCCTCCACGCGCAGCAGCGCCCCGTTGGACGGCTCCGGCGGCGGGGACGTCTTCGGCTCGCTTTCCGGCGCGGTCGTATCGGCTGGCATCACGTTTACCCCGTTGCAACGGCTTGCGCGTTCCCCCGGAACACGCCTATTCGGCCACGGAAAAGGGACTCTCTTCCTCCTCGGGATAGACAATCAGCGTCGCCGGCTCGCAGGTGACGCGGTCCTCGTCCGTCCAGAACGTGATCTTGCGCCCCTCCAGGGTGTCCGTGCCGCGCTCGAGCTTCGGATCGCCCGTCATGATCACCTCGCCCGTGAGCGCAATATAGACCGCCTGGCCGCAGGTCGCCGTCTTGTCGTCCTGGCGAATGCGCACCCGGCCCAGCGCGGTCACCGACTTGACGTTGTTGTCCTCGTCGAAAATCACGTTCATGCGATCCGCCGTCATGTGGATCTGCGGATCCTCCACCGTGACCTCCTCTTCAAAAACCGCTATCGAACGCTTGTAGTCGAAATCCAGCCGCTTGGATGTAATCACCGTCCGGTTGCTCGTGCTCCCCTCGTCCGCCCAGGCTACGGCGGTGCATAACCCCGCCAGCATCACAGCCGTCATTGTCCGCATACGTTTCATCCTCTCGTCTCTCACCCTCCGCCCCCTTCCCGCCGGGCCCGCAGCGAGCGCTGCATGATCACCTTCACGTCACCCAGCAGGCGCACCACCTCATTGCTGATGTTCCATTCAAAACCCGTCCCCGAAATCGCCACGTCCGGCTTCTCCAGCCACACCCGGGCCGCCGATGTCGCCACCCCGCGCTCCCGGTCGAAACGGCAGTTCTCCGCCTCCACGACAAGATTCGTGGCGCCCGTCTGCGCGTATAACTCGAACCGGACGTCGGTCCCGTCAATGTCGCCCTCGTCCGGTACGCGGGCAAATGCCGCGGTAATCCGGCTCTTCAGCGCGCCGTCCGGGTAGAATTCCACCGGGAGCTGCAGCTGCTCGATCGGCAGCGCCGCTTCCGCCGGCGGCGCGCCGGTCGCCATACCCGCCGCGCCCGCGTGGTGCGTTCCGGTGAACGCACCCGCGACCGCCTCGGCCGGAGGTGCCCCTGTCGCGCACGGCGCGGCCGTCGCGCCCGGCCCGGGTTCCGGCGCCCCGGCTTCCGTCCGCCGCCGCATCCCGTCCACCAGCGCCACCACCACCAGCGCGCCCACAACCACCACCACGATCCCCGTAATAATGTTAATCCACGACTTCATCTATCGCCTGCAACGTCCGCCATAAATCCCTCAACTGTGCCAACGGCAACGCGTTCGCCCCGTCCGACAGGGCCCGCGACGGGTTGACGTGCGT
>JAFGIZ010000216.1 GCA_016929365.1 Lentisphaerota bacterium | reverse complement strand
TCATCGAAAACGTGGGCAACCTCGTCTGTCCCTCCGCCTTCGATCTCGGCGAAACCTTCAAGGTCGGCCTGGTGTCCGTGACCGAAGGCGAGGACAAGCCGGTCAAGTACCCGTCTCTGTTCACGCGCACGCCCGTGGCCTTGATTACCAAGACCGACCTGCTGCCCCACCTGGACGTCGAGCTCGACGCCTTCCGCCGCTCGCTGCAACGCGTCCGCCCGGATATCCGCTGCTTCGCGCTCAGCGCCCGCACCGGCGACGGCATGCCGGCCTGGATCGAGTACCTCGCGGACCTCGCCGGATGAACGCCGTCGATGCCGCGATCTTTCTGGCCTACCTGGCGGGGATCGTCCTGCTGGGATGCCGGCTGGGCAAACACTGCCGCGACGGCGCGGCTTTTCATCTCGCCGGGCGCGGCATGCGCTGGCTGCCCATCGGCGTCTCGGTCATGGCCACGGTATTCAGCGCGGTCAACGTCGCCGCCTTTTCGGGCGACGTGTTCGCGCACGGGCTGTACGTCACCCTGGTCTTTCCCGCGTTTCTGCTGGTCATTCCCGTGGTCGTCTGGGGGGTCATCCCCTTCTACCACAACCGGCGGGCGGTCAGCGCCTACGCCTTTCTCGAGGCGCGCTTCGACTGCCGCGTGCGCCGGACCGCCGCGGCCCTTTTTATCCTGTGGCGCATAGCCTGGATGGCGCTCGTGCTCTACGCCACGTCCCGCCTCCTCGCCGCCGGCACGCGGCTCGACTTCCGGATCCTGATCGTCCTCACCGCCGCGGCCGCGGCCCTGTACGCCGCCCGGGGCGGCATGCGCTCGGTCATGTGGACCGACGTGGCGCAGGTGGTGCTGCTCTTCACGGCGCTCGCGGCGGCGTTGTGGGTTACGGTGCATGCAGCGGGCGGGCCGGCCGTGCTCTGGCAGCGCGCCTGCGCGGCGGGGCTCTGCGCGCCCTACCGGCCCTTCGACGCCTCGGTGCTCTTCCCCGACCCGCGCACCCGGATCTCCGCCTGGAGCGCCCTGATCGGCGGCAGCGTCGCCTTCCTGGCACGCTACGGCGCGGACCAGATGGTCGTGCAGCGCTACTTTACCGCCCGCTCCCTGCGGGACGCCCGGCGGGGCTTCGTGCTCAGCATCCTGTGTTCGCTGGCGGCGCTGAGCCTGCTGGTCCTGCTCGGTTTTGCCGTCTATGTCCACTTTGCGCGCACGGGCGCCCCGGCCGCTTCCCTCGCCCGGCCCGTGGATTGCATCGCCCGTTTCGCGGCCGATCTGCCGACCGGCCTGCGCGGGCTGCTCGCCGCCGGCCTCCTGGCCGTGACCATGGCCAGCCTCGATTCAGGGATGCATTCCTGTACGACGGCCGTGGTGACCGATTTCGCGGCGTGGCTGCCGCCGCGCGCCCCGGCCTCGCTGCGCACTGAACGCGTTGTCGCGGCCGCCGTGGCCGTGCTCACCGTCGCCGCGGCCTGGCACGCCGGCCGCCTCGGCTCCGTATTCGACGTCGCCAACCGGTTCATTAACGGCCTGGGCGCCCCGCTCCTGGCGGTCGTGCTTTGCGGCCGGCTGCCCCTGCGCCTGACCGCCGCCGGGGTCACGGCCGGCGCGTGGGCCGGCGTCGCGGCGTCGCTCGCGCTCACCATCGGCCTCGACGCGCTCGCGCTGCACTACTACGCCGTGGTCAACCTGCTGGCCACGCTCCTGCTCTGCTGGGGCTTCAGCCGCCTCACCCCGCTCCCGGCCGGAAATCGGTAACCGGTCAGCCGCTCACCCGCTTATGGCGTCCCCCGGAAGGGCGGGGTTCCGTGCCCGCCGCTCAGAACGCCGCTTCGTATCCGACCGTTACCGCGCGGCCCGGCTCGTTGTACACGTTGCCCCGGTACGTCGTCAGGTAATCGCGATAGGTCTTGTCGAAGACATTGGCACAGCGCACCGTCAGGCGCCCGTCGCCGTCCCCGCGTCCGAAACGCCAACCCGCGCCCAGGTCGACACGCGCCCAGCCCGGCGCCTCCGGCACATCCGGCGGCACGTGATCCTGGCGCGCGGCGAACACCACGTCCAGCCCCGCCCAGGGACCCCGCGCCCCGCCCCACCGGCAGCCCGCCAGCCCGTTCACGGGCGGCACCTCGCCCAAATACGCCCCCGTCTCCCGGTCGCGGCCCACCGTCCAGGCCACGTTCCCGTGCCACTCCCACGCGGGCGCCGGACGCCAGCGTCCTTCCGCTTCCATGCCGTAAAGCCGCGCCTTGGCGATGTTCTCGTTCACGAGCGTCACCGCGTCCACCGCCGTCTCCGCAATCAGGTCGCGCAGCTCGTGCCGGAACGCCGAGACGGCCAGCGCGCCCCGCTCGCCCGTCCAGGTCGCGCCGCACTCCCCGAACCAGGACCGCTCCGGATCCAGCTCCGGATTGCCCAGGCGAATGCGGCCATCGCCCAGATCCAGGTACTGAAACCGCTCCTCCAGGCTCGCCGCCCGGTACCCCGCCGCGCCCACGGCCTTGACGCTCCACCCGCCGCCCAGGATCCAGGCCGCGCCGGCGTGCGCGTTCCAGCTCGTTTCGTCCTCCTCGTCCGCCGCCCAGCGTTCCGACGCGTCGTTCTCCACGCGAATCCCGTCCAGGCGCCCGCCCGCCTGCAGCCGCAGCCCGCCCGCCAGCACACGCTCCGCCTCCGCGAAGACACCCGCCGAATCATACGTCGCGTCCGGCAGCGGTTCGTCCTGCACGACCCGGCCGTCCTTGAACCGCCGCGTGCGCGCCCCGTCGTAGATCCGTCGCCAGGCATCCAGCCCCAACGCCAGGTCCTGCCCGCCCAGGGCCAGGCGGTTGATCCACTTGACCCCGTACGTATCGTGATCGGCCCGCGGCGTCACCCGC
>JAFGIZ010000215.1 GCA_016929365.1 Lentisphaerota bacterium | reverse complement strand
TTTCCAGCGGCAGGTATTGCGAGACGATAACCCCGATCTCCGGCAGGTCGTCCACGCGGGCCAGGTGCTCGCATAACTCCACTTCCTCAAGGGGCCGCGCGGACCGCCGTGCGGTTCCGTCCGCGGCCCCGCCGCGCGCCGGCGCCGTGCCGCGCGACCGGCGCATCGCCGTACGCAGATCGTCCTGCAGCGCGCTCACCGGGATATTGAGAAGCGATGCCGCCTCCTGGACGAGGGCCGCCCGCTGAACCGCGTTGGGGGTCCGGCTGATCGTGCCGAGAACGGCCCGCGCCACGCGCATAAGCCCCACCTCGCTGCGCACGTTCTCCCGCCGGGACAACACCTCGATCTGAAAATGCACCGCCGAGCCGGCCTGCTCGAGGATTTCGCCGAAGGCCCGTGCGCCGCGTTCACGGATCAACGTGTCGGGATCCTGGCCCGGGGGCAGGGCCGCCACGCGGACGGCCAGCCCGGCGCCGATCGCGACGCCGGCCGCCCGTACCGCCGCGTCCTGACCGGCGCGGTCCGGATCGAACACCAGCACGACGCCGTCCGCATACCGGCGCACCATCCGCACCTGGTCTTCGGTCAGGGCCGTTCCCTGGGGCGCCACCGCTGCAGGAAAGCCCGCCTGGTGGCAGCGGATGACGTCGATTTGTCCTTCGCAGAGAATCGCTTCGCGCGCTTCGGTTACCGCCCGCCGCGCCCGGTCCAGGCCGTAGAGCACGCGGCTTTTCCGGAAAACCGGGGTTTCCGGACTGTTAACGTACTTGGCGGCGTCGGCCGCGTCATCCAGCGTGCGGCCGCTGAACCCGATCACCCGGCCCTGCTCGTCCCGGATCGGAAACATAACCCGGTTGCGGAAGCGGTCGTAGTAACGCCCCTGCGCTCCGGGCTTGCTGCCCGCGACGATCAAACCCGCCTCCTCCAGCCGTTCCACGGGAAACTTCTGCTTGCGGCCCCAGTTCAGCACGGCGTCCCAGCGGTTGGGTGCATAGCCGATCTGGAAATCCGCGATGACCGCTTCCGAGAGGTCCCGCTGCGCCAGGTAACGGCGGGCCCGCGCACCGCTTTTTGTTTCGAGCAGAACGCGGTGATACCGCTGCGCCACGTCGGCCAGCAGGTCGAACAGGGCCTGCTTGTTCGAGACCCCCGGTTCCCCGTCCTCCAGATCGAGCTGCACGCCCGCGCGCTCGGCCAGCATCCGTACGGCCGTCATGAAATCAACGCCTTCGTACTGCTGCACAAACGCGAACACATCGCCGCCGGCGCCGCAACCGAAGCAATGGTAAATCTGCCGCTGCGGGTTGACGTGAAACGACGGGGTTTTCTCCTTATGAAACGGACACAGCGCCTTGAAGGTGTTTCCCGACCGTTTGAGGTCCAGGCAGCGCGAGACGGTCTCGACAATGTCGTTTCGGAAACGAATTTCCTCGAGCACGCGCTTGGGAACGATCTTAGCCATCGGCCCCGCGCTCCCCGGTCTCCGCGTCCTCCCGCAGCGCCGGCAGGGCGCGGAGCACCAGCGTACCGACCACCGAGGCTTCGCCGAACATGCGGTTAAGCGTGGCGCTGGGCCACAGGTTCATGACGACCACGACGATGACGATCAGCACCGCCGAGCGCAGCAGGCCGGCCGCCAGGCCCAGCGGCCGGTCCGCGGTCTCCGCCACCACGAGCCGCACCAGGCCCCGCAGGAAAGCGCGCATCACGATCAGAACGATCAACGCGGCGATAACCGTGATCAGGAAGGCCGCCGCGCGGGCCGACTGCCCGGTCAGCCGCGTGCCGGTCAGCAGCCAGTCCGCAAACGGGCCGTAAAGCCGCAGTCCGCACACGAAAGCGGCCACGACCCCCGCCAGCTGGCCCAGTTCGCCGGACAAGCCGCGGCGCAGCCCCACCAGCATGCCCCACAGCAGGACGACGCCCGCGCCGGCGTCCACGGCATTGGGCGGCCACGCGAAGTTCATGGCTCGAGCAGGGCGCGCGCCTGTTGCGCATAGGATGTGCCCGGCAACAGCACCAGCGTCCGCTCCAGGTGCACCCGCGCCTTGTCTTTCCGGCCCAGGAGGCCGTAGGCTGCACCGAGCACCAGGTGGGCCCTGCCGTGGTCCGGCTTCATGCGCAGGGCCCGTTCCAGGTGTGCTACGGCTTCGTCCGGTTCACGCAGGTCGTAATACACCACGCCCAGCATGTATTCCGCCTCCGCCATGTCCGGTTTGAGGCCCAGCACCTGTTCGAAGGCCTGTGCGGCCTTGCGCAACCGGCCGGCCTGCTTCTGTACCAGCCCCAGGTTATACCACGCGCTGAGCAGCGTCTCGTCGTACGCGATCGCCTGCGTATAGGCGGCCACCGCCTTTTCGGTCTCGCCCGCATTCTGGTACTGCAACCCCCGGGACCACAGGTCCAGGGCCCGGCCGGTGTCCGGCTGTCCGGCGGTTCCCGTCCCCGCGGCCTCCGCGGTCAGGGCCGCTTCCGCGGCAGCCGATCGGGCCCGCTTAAGGCTCTCGGCCTCCCGCCGCCGGGCCGCTTCGAGCCGCGGGTCGTCGGGAAACTGCTTGAGAAATGCCTCGTACAGCGCCGCCGCGCGCTCCTGGTCGCCGATGTGGCGGTCGTAAAGCAGCGCCAGCGCCCAGATGACATCGGGATCGTCCGGCAGAATGGCCCGGGCCTCTTTGAGGCGCACGAGCGCGCTGTCGAACGCGCCGCCCCGGACATCCTCTTCCGCTTCGGCCAGCAACCGCTTGCCCTTCGCCCGGTCCGGCTTCGGCTCCGGCAGGGTTGCGGCCGCCGCTTCCGGCCGGCGGCCCTGTTTCGCCAGGGCGTTCACCGCATCGCGCGCCAGGGCCACGTGCAGCGTGTCCACCGCCGCCGCGCCGGGCGATTCGGCGGCCGACAGGTAACGGCGGAAATACCCGGCGGCTTCGGCGGGATTGCCCAGCCGGTCCCGCTGCAGCACGGCCATGTTGTAGAGCGCCGGCGGATACGCCGCGTCCTGCTCCAGCGCGCTGACGAGAAATTCCTGCGCCAGGGCGTCGGCGCCCGCCTGGGCGGCGGCGACGCTCATGGCGGTCAGAATACGCGGCGAGTCGGTAGTGCGCTGAAAAGCCTGGTCCAGCGCAAGGCGGGCTTTTTCCCACTGCTGGGCGTCAATGTACACTTTCGCCACAAACTCGAGCGGACGCGCATCCGCGGGATTCAGTTCGGCCGCGCGGCGCAGCAGGCGCGCGGCGTCTTCGTAGCGGTTCAACTTCCAGTACGCGATGCCCAGATTCGCCGCGGCCGTGGCGTTGTCGGCCTTGCGCCGGACCGCCGTCTCGAGCTGCGCCGCCGCCGCGCGGAGATCCGCCTCGGTGCCGTCCGCCGCCAGTCCCGCGCGCAGGCGGGCGAGACCCGCCTCGAGCGCCGGCTGCGCCGTCTCCCGGCGTCCGCAGGACGCCAGGCACGCGACCGCCAGCAGGATCGCCCCGCGCCGCCACATGTCTGCCCGTACCGTCATGCCGTCCTCTCCGGCGCCGCGGCCCCCTCAAAACGGTCCCGCCACGCCCATAATCCCAGTCCGGGATTGGACACATAAAACACCCTCTCCCCGTCGGGCAGGGTATTCCAGCCGTCCCGCAGGGCCTCCGGCGCGTACCGCCGCGAGAGGGCATCCGGATCGCCGTACCGGAAACCGACGCCCTCAACGGCTTCCCGCGTCATCCCGCCGGGACAGTACGTTATCGTAAAACGTCCTTCGGAGGAACCATGAATCAGGTGCGCCGCCGCGCTCAAATTGGCCCTCAGGTCCGCGTTCCGTTCCACGGCATCCAGAACCGCCGCCGTGCCGCCATAGCCGTAGGCGCGGATCAGCCGGTCGATTTCGGGGTCCTCGCCGAACATCCGGACGCCAGGCGCCAGCACGATCAGCTCGCCGCCGTCGGCCATCGCCATGCGCAGGCGGTAGATGCTTTTATTGCCCAGCCAGGTGCTGCGGTATTCCCCCGGATCGAGGTAGACCACCGCCTTCTCCAGCGGCGCCGCCAGGCATATGACGTTGACCTCGCGGGCCAGGGCGGCGGCCCGCTCGAAACAGGCCGCGTCGTCTCCGATAAACAACCCCCGCACACATAACCGGCCCGCCCCGTCGCGCCCGACCACGGTCTGCACGTACACGATCGGCAGGTCCCGCGCGAAATGCTCCGTCGCATAATTCAACACCCGCCGCACCGGCGTGTCCGTATGCCCCATCATGCGTTCCATGCCGTATACGGCGCCGAGAAAATGACTCTTGTTGATCCCGTCCGCCCCGCCCGTCCCGACCAGGATGTTCTTGTTGTAGTTGGCCATACCCACGACCTCGTGCGGGACGACCTGGCCGATGGACAGGATCAGGTCGAACGCGTCCTCCGTGAGCAGGCGGTCCACCTGCGCCGGCCATGCATAGTCCAGCCTGCCCTCCGAAACCTCGCGGATAAACGCGGCCGGCACCTCGCCCAGGGTCGTCGTTCCGCCGCGCCAGTCGTGCACCCGGAACAGCTCCGGCGGCACGCCGGCATACATCGCGCCGATCTCCTGCGCCGTCATCGGCGTATGGGTGCCCGTCGCCGGGAGCACGTCACGCAACCGGGCGCCGTAGAACTCCCCGGCAAACCGGGTCAGCGGCCCGGCAAAGGAGTGCACGCGCGTGATGTCGGGCGGCACCGCCAGCACGCGCTCACGGGGCCCCAACGCGTCCAGCGCTTCGAAAAGCCCCGCCCGGAGATCGTCCGGCCCCAGAACCTCGTGCGCCGAGCCCCGTTCATAGAACAGCATGCGTGTGCCTCCTCCCTCCGGCCTATTAACCCGCAGAACCTCCATCCTGTCAATCCCATCCCCGCGGCGGCGGAGCCGGCCGCCCTCCGGAGCCACCGGCCGGCCCGGATAGCGTCAGGATCGCGCAACCCCGCCTTTGCCCTTGACCGGCGCCGCGCAAACCGTTAAGACGCATGGGGCAACGGAGGAAATGGTTTTATGTCCGTCAATCCGCACATGGACGCGTTCATGGCGCAGTTTCCGCACGAGGGCCTGACCTTCGACGATATCTCGCTGGTGACGCAATACGCCGATTTCATGCCGGACGACGTGAGCATTGTCTCGCGGCTGACGGCCCGTATCACCTCCAACATGCCCTTTGTCAGCGCCGCCATGGACACCGTCACCGAGGCGCCGATGGCCGTGGAAATGGCCCTGCTGGGCGGTATCGGCGTTATACACAAGAACCTCCCCGCGGAAGAGCAGGCCCGCCAGGTCGGCGTCGTCAAACATCATTTGCACGGGTTGATCCGCGACCCGATCGTCTTCCGCGACAGCGATACGATCCGCTACGTCGAAGAACGCAAGCAACAGAAAGCGTTCCGCTTCAGCGGCTTCCCGATCCTCAATGCCGAGGGCACGCTGGTCGGCATCCTGACGTCCACCGACATGAAATTCGCCGATGACAGCGCCACGCGCGTGGCCGACGTGATGACGCGCGACGTGACCACCGCCCCCCCCGACACCGGCCTGCAGGACGCCTACCGCATCATGATGTCCCGGCGCATCGGCAAGTTGCCGCTCGTCGACGGCGGCAAGCTGGTCGGGTTGTACAGTTTTACGGACGTCAGCAACCTGGTCCGGAACGTGCACCCGCTCTACAACCGCGACGCGAAGTACCGCCTGCGCGCCGCCGCGGCGGTCAGCCCGGGTGACCACGCGCGCGTCGAGGCGCTCGTGGACGAGGGCGTGGATGTCATCGTGGTGGACAGCGCGCACGGCCACTCCGCCAATATCATCAACATGGTCCGCTGGCTGCGGCAGCATTATCCCGACGTGGATATCGTCGCCGGCAACGTGGGCACGGCCGCAGGCGCCCTGGCGCTGCGCGATGCCGGCGCCCATGCCGTCAAGGTCGGCATCGGGCCCGGCTCGATCTGCACGACCCGCGT
>JAFGIZ010000214.1 GCA_016929365.1 Lentisphaerota bacterium | reverse complement strand
TTTCCCCTTGCATAACCCGTTGATATCCTGTCCAATACGCCGTTCGCCGAACCGAAAACCGAGCCCCGATAACGCCGTATGCCACTCTGGAGCCAGAGCCTGATCCCGACCCTGCGGGAAAACCCGCAGGAAGCGGAGATCCCCAGCCACACGCTGATGCTGCGCGCCGGCCTGATCCGCCGCCTGAGCGGCGGCCTCTACACCTTCCTGCCCCTCGGCCTGCGCGCCCTGCGCCGCGTGGAACGCATCGTCCGCGAGGAAATGGACGCCGCCGGCGCCCTCGAAGTCCTCATGCCCGCCCTCCAGCCGCGCGAGCTCTGGGACCGCACCGGGCGTTACGAGGCCATGGGCGATGTCATGTTCAAGGTCCGCGACCGCCAGCAGCGCGAACTGGTCCTCGGCCCCACGCACGAGGAAGTCATTACCGAACTCGCGGCCCGCGAAATCAACTCCTACCGCGGCCTGCCGCGCACCTTCTACCAGATCCAGAACAAGTTCCGGGACGAGATCCGCCCGCGCTTCGGCCTCATGCGCGCCAAGGAGTTCAGCATGAAGGACGCCTACAGCTTCGACCTCGGCTGGGACGAAGCCGATGCCAGCTACCAGGCCATGTACAACGCCTATACCCGCATCTTTACACGCTGCGGCCTCCGGACCCGCGTGGTGGAGGCGGATACCGGCGCCATGGGCGGCAAATGGTCCCACGAGTTCATGGTGCTCGCCGAGGCCGGCGAGGACGGACTCGTCGAATGCGAGGGCTGCCCCTACGCGGCCAACCTGGAGCGCGCCGAACGCCGGGCTCCCGACGCGCCGCCCCCCCCGCAGGCGGCAGCCGACGGCGCCGCCGAATCCCCCCGGGACGTCGAGACCCCGGGCTGCAAGACCATCGAACAGGTGTCGGCCTTTCTCCGCTGTGAACCCGCGCGCCTGATCAAGACGCTGATCTACACGGTCAACGGCCGGCCCGCCGCCGTGCTCGTCGCCGGCGACCGGGACCTCAACGAGCATAAGCTCGCGCGGGCGCTGGAGACCGGCGACGTCGCCCTCGCCGACGACGCGACGATCGAGCGCGTCACGGGCGCGCCGGTCGGGTTTGCCGGCCCCGTCGGGCTGGACATCCCGGTCTATGCCGACCAGGGCCTGCGCGGTATCAGCGGGGCCGCGGCCGGCGCCAACCGCGCCGACACCCATGTCACCGGTGTCTCCCTGGACCGCGACGCCGCGGTGACCGCGTATTACGATCTTGCGGCCGTCCGCGAAGGGGACCGCTGCCCCCGCTGCGGCGGCCGGCTGCGCGAAAAACGCGGCATCGAGGTCGGACATGTCTTCAAGCTCGGCACCCGGTACAGCGAGCGCCTCGGGGCGCTCTATCTCGACGAGCACGGGGAACGCAAGCCGATGGTCATGGGCTGCTACGGCATCGGCGTCACACGCACGCTCCAGGCCGTGATCGAACAGTCCCACGACGACAAGGGCATCGTCTGGCCCGCGGCGGTGGCCCCTTACCCGGTCGTTATCCTGGACCTGGATCCGTCCGTCCCCGCCAGCGCCGGCGCCGCCGCCCGGCTCGCGGAGACGCTCGAGGCGCGCGGGATCGACGTGCTCGTCGACGACCGCGACGAGCGGCCGGGCATCAAGTTTCATGACGCGGACCTGATCGGGTTTCCGCTGCGCGTCGTCATCGGCCGGCGCGGCCTGGAACAGGGCAAGCTCGAGGTCAAGCGCAGAACCGAAGAGAAGGCGGAGATGGTCGCGATCGAAGCGGCGGCGGAAGCCGTTGCCGCAAGGATCCGGGAGTGGAGTGGCGGAGTAAAGGAGTAGTGAGGATACAGGCCCATGACTAAACGCGAACTGGTCGTACGTATTTCCGAAGAAACCGGTATCCCGCAGGACGACGTCTATGCCGTTGTCCAGAAATCCCTGGACTACATCGCGGACGCCGTCACCGGCGGCGACCGGGTCGAGTTCCGGGAGTTCGGCGTCTTCGAACTGTCGACGCGCAGGGCCCGCATCGGGCGCAATCCGAAACGGCCCGAGCATACGGTCCTGATCCCCGAGCACCAGGTGGTCAAGTTCAAACCCGGCAAACGCATGCGGGAACACCTCGCCAAGAGATAAGGAAACACCGCTTCGGCGAACTCCATGGCGTCTACTCCGCTCAGCCTGTCCCCCCCGCGCGGCATGCGGGACTTCTATCCCGAAGCCATGCGCGTCCGGAACGCCGTCTTCGACGCCTGGCGCGGCGCCGCCGCCCGCTTCGGCTTCGAGGAATACGACGCCTGCGTCGTCGAGAACCTCGAACTCCTCCAGCGCAAGGCCGGCGAGGAGATCGTGGATCAGATCTATGCCTTCCGGGACAAGAGCGGGCGGAATCTGGCGCTGCGCCCGGAAATGACCCCCACCCTGGCGCGCCTGGTGGCGGCGCGCCGGCAGGCGCTTGCCCTGCCCCTCAAATGGCACTGTATCGCCCAGTGTTTCCGCTACGAACGCGCCACCCGCGGGCGCAAGCGCGAACACTACCAGTGGAACCTCGACATCCTGGGGGAACCGTCCGTCGCGGCCGAGAACGAGATCGTCGGCGCCGCTGTCTGCGCGCTGGACGCGCTCGGACTCGAACGGAGCGCCTACCGGGTCCACGTCAGCAGCCGCGCCCTGGTCGGCGAGCTGCTGGACCGCCTGGAGGTCCCGCCCGCGCATCACCCCGCCGTTTTCCTCGCGCTCGATAAGCTGGGCAAGCTCGAAGAGCCGAAAATCCGGGCTTTGCTCTCGGACGCCGGTCTGGACGCGTCCGCCATAGCCCGGGTTTTCGAATTGCTGAACGTGGCCTCCCTGGACGACGCGGAGGCGCTCCTCGGCCGCCGGACCCCCGCCGCGGCCCGGCTGGCCGCGCTGTTCGAGGACGCCGAACCGGCAGGGTACCAAGAGGTGTTGACCTTCGACATCCGCGTTGTCCGCGGCCTGGCCTATTACACGGGTATCGTGTTCGAGGGGTTCGACACCGCCCGCGACTTCCGCGCGATTTTCGGCGGCGGCCGCTACGATAACCTCCTGGCCGACGTGGGCGGAACCTCCCTGACCGGCGTCGGGCTCGGGTTCGGCGACGTGGTCATTGCGGAGCTGCTCGCGGCCCGCGGCCGGATGCCCGCCGCAGCGGCCGAACGGGACACGGCCGTCGGGTTCATGGACGTGGCGCAGCGCCGCGCCGCCCTGCGCCTCGCGGCCCGCCTCCGCGCCGAAGGGCGCAGCGTGGATCTCGCTCTTGCGCCCGAAAAAGCCAGAAGCTTCTTTGCCCGGGCCGGCAAACAGGGGTTCCGCGAAGCGGTCTACCTCGGGCCCGACGACCTGCGGAACGGGACCGCGCGCATCAAGGACCTGCGCAACCGCACCGAGCGTCCCCTCGCATTGGACTGATCCGCCCCGACGCCGTCCGCAGGGTGGACCGCGGCGTCCTCGACGCGGTCAGGTCTATTCCGCCGGCGCCGTCCGGGGGCCGGCGTCCGCCCGGCCGCCGCGGATTTTCAGGTGCAGCTCCCGCAACTGCTGCTCGGTCGCTTCCGCCGGCGCGCCCATCATCAGGTCCTGGGCCCGCTGGTTCAGCGGAAAGGCAATGACCTCCCGGATATTCGATTCGCCCGCCAGCAGCATGACCATCCGGTCGATCCCCGGCGCCAGCCCGCCGTGCGGGGGGGCGCCGAACCGGAACGCGTTCCACAACGCCGGAAAACGCGCCGCCACCTCGTCCGGCGGATAGCCCGCAATCTCAAACGCCTTGACCATGATCTCGCGGCTGTGATTCCGGATCGCGCCGCTCGACAGCTCGACCCCGTTGCAGACGATGTCGTACTGGAAGGCCTTTACGTCCAGCGGGTCCTGCGTCTCCAGCGCCTCCAGGCCGCCCTGCGGCATGGAAAACGGGTTGTGCGAGAACGTCACCCGCTGCGCCTCTTCGTCGAATTCGAACATCGGGAAATCGACCACCCAGCAGAACCGGAAGACGTCCTTCTCGATCCTGTCCAGGTCCCGGCCCAGCTTGACCCGGATGTCCCCCGCAATCCGCGACGCCGCGCGGAAGGTGTCGCAGACCAGGAACACGACATCCCCCTCGTCCGCCCCGCAGGCCGCGGCCAGTTCCGCGGTTTGCGCCTCCGTCAGGAACTTCGCCACCGGGCCCTTGACCGCGCCGCCCGTCCACACCAGGTACGCCAGCCCCTTCGCCCCGATGTCCTTCGCGTAGTCCACCAGGCGGTCGAAGAAGCTGCGCGGCTTGCCGGCAATCGCCTTCACCGGGATCGCGCGCACGACGGCGCCCTGCTCGATCGGCTTGCGGAAGGCATTGAAAGCGGTGTCCCGGAAGAGGTCCGTCACGTCGCGCATCTCGATGGGGATGCGCAGGTCCGGCTTGTCCGTGCCATACCGCGTCATGGCCTCCCGGTACGGCAGCCGCACAAACGGCGTTGTGT
>JAFGIZ010000213.1 GCA_016929365.1 Lentisphaerota bacterium | reverse complement strand
GGTCTTTGCGTCCCGTCTGCGCCGCCGCCTCCGCCGGACCCACGCGTACTATGCCCTTCTGCAGTCGGAACAGGAACAACAGTCCCGCCAACTGGCGGGACTGCAGCGTACGCTGCAGCAGCAGGCCGAAGTCTCGCGATTCGTGGAAACGGCATACCGCGCCCTGCTCGCCGACATCCGGGACATGGCCTTCGTCATGACCATCACCCACGAGGGGCTGCCCGGTCCGTTTCTCGAGGTGAACGACACCTTCTGCCGCAAGCTGGATTACCCGCGCGACAAGCTGCTGACTCTCTCGCTGCTCGACATCGAAGACAGCGACGCCGCCGCCATGCCGGGCTTTACGCGCGCGCAGCTGGTCACCGTCTCGGACGACGAATTGCAGAAGCGCCGGCATACCTTCGCGGTGCGCGACGCCCAGGCTTTCTGGAAACGCGTCCGAGAGGAAAAATGCACGGCGGCCGAACGTGTCTTCGTCACCCGCGACGGCGGCCGCATACCCGTCGAGATGACCGCCACCTTGCTCGACCTGCCCGGCGAGCCGCGCGTGCTCTGCACGGCCTGCGACCTGAGCGGGCGCCAGGAGACCGAGCGCGCCCTGCGGGCCAGCCGAAGCCGGTTCCAGGACATCTTCTCGAATTCGCCCATCGGCATGGCGCTGTACGATGGAACCCGCGAGCTGCTGATGGTGAACCGCGCCTGCCTGAACATGTTCGGCATGCCGGACCGCGGCGAATTCGCCGGATTCAATGTCTTCGATAATCCGTTTCTGACGCCCCCGGTCCGCCAGGCGCTGCAACGCGGCGATTCCTACCGCTACAACGTCACGATCGATTTTGCCCGCGTCCGCGACGAAGCCCTCTTCGTCACGTCCAAAAGCGGCAAATCCCACTTCGACATCCAGGTCACCAACCTCGGCCTCGACGCGGACTATCAACCGCAGGGCTATCTCGTCCAGGTGCAGGACATCAGCAAACGCGTGGACGCCGAAACCGCCCTGCGCCGCAGCGAACGGCAACTGCGCCAGGCCCAGAAAATGCAGGCCATCGGCACCCTGGCCGGCGGTATCGCCCATGACTTCAATAATATCCTGACCCCGATCCTCGGTTATACCGAAATGACCCTGTACTCCGCGGAAAAAAACAGTCCGGTGCGCGAGTACATGCAGGAGGTCCTGAAAGCCAGCAACCGGGCCCGGGAGCTGGTCAACCAGATCCTGACGTTCAGCCGCCAGTCCGAAAAGGAAGGGCACCCCATCCACGTCATTCCCATTGCCAAAGAGGTCGTCAAATTAATGGCGGCCTCGGTCGGTCCGAACATCGAGATCGCGCGCGCGATCAAAACCGAAAAAGACGTGGTGCTCGCGGACCCCACGCAGATTCACCAGGTGCTGATGAACTTGTGCACCAATGCCGCACAGGCCATGAGCGACGGGGGCGGCACCCTGGAAATCCGTCTCATGGATTTCGTGATCGGGTCACGCGCCAAGAGCGAATTTCCACAACTCGATCCGGGCCGTTATCTTCGCATTTCCGTAAAAGACGAGGGTACGGGCATGACCGCCGAAACACTGGAGCGGATTTTTGAGCCTTTTTTCACCACGAAGGAAGGCGGCAAAGGCACCGGCATGGGCCTCTCGGTCGTTCACGGCATTGTATCCAGCCTGCACGGAACGATCACCGTCGATTCCACGCCCGGCCGCGGTTCCGTCTTTCATGTCATCCTGCCCCTCCTCGATGAACCCCAGGCCGCCGAAAAAGAACTCGATACAACCTTGCCATCCGGACACGAGTGCGTGTTGTTCGTGGACGACAACGCGGAAATCAACCGCATGGTCGAACGGATGCTGGTCTCGCTCAAGTACCGGGCCGTCATTGCGGATTCGGCCGAAGGCGCGCTGGCGCTTTTCTCCCGCAACCCCGCCCGTTTCGACATCGTGATTACCGACCAGATTATGCCGGGCATCACGGGCCTGGAGCTGGCACGTAAACTGCTTTCCATACGGGAGGACACACCGATCGTATTGTGCACGGGATACAGCGAAGCGGTATCGCGCGCCGAGATGGAGTCCGCGGGTATTCGCGGGTTCCTGACCAAACCGATATCGATGCAGGATCTCGCCAAAGCGGTGAGGCTCGCGCTGGATAACGCGCCGGGAGAATGGATCCGGATCGGCGCCGGCGCGTAAGCCGGCCGTGCCACGGAAAAACGTATGAGCGCGCTGGAAGAAACGCTGCATCTGCTCTCGCTGGAATCGCGCGGAGCGGAACGCAAGGTCTTTATTTCCCTGGTGCTGACGCTTATTCTGCCGTCCCTGGCCTTCGGCTTCATCGGCCTGATCAGCATGCTCCGTAATACGGCGTTCCCGCCGGCCCTGCTGCTGCTTATCGGAGCGCTGGCCCTGATCGTGGCCGCCGGGGGCTTCCTGCTGCTGCGGCAAACCTACCGGACCGGCACCGCGCGCCTCCGCGCCACGATCGCGCGCCAGGCCGAACATATCCTCGCCGCCGAACGGCAGCGGGTCATGCTGCAGAGCATCGGGGCCGCCTGCCACCACGTGGGACAGCCGGCCACGGTGCTGAGAGCCCATTTACAACACCTCAGGCGGCACGCCGATCATGACGAGCGCGAACGTCTCGAAGCCTGTGCGACCGCCGCCGACACCCTGGCCGAAGTGCTGCAGCGCCTGCGGGAGGTCACCGAATACCGCACCGTCCCCGACGTGGCCTACACCCAGGCGGACGGCCGTCCCGACGCAACGCATATTATCGACATTGGATAGCCCCGTCCCGGACGTCCACCGTAACCGTCTGCCCCTCCGTGTAATCCCCGCCGATGATGCGGCGTGCGAGCGGCGACTCGATCTCGCGCTGAAGGAAACGCTTCAGCGGACGCGCGCCGTATACCGGATCGTAGCCCTCCCGGGCGATGAAGGCGCGGGCATCCTCTGTCAGCGCCAGGGACAATCCCCGCCCCTCCAGGCGGCGGCGCAGCTCCTCCGTCTGCAGGTCCACGATGCGCTCGATTTCCTCCAGCGCCAGCGGCTTGAAAAGCACCACTTCATCCACGCGGTTCAAAAACTCGGGCCGGAAGACACGGCGCAGTTCGTCCAGCACCGCCGTGCGCGTCTCCTCCTTGATGTCCCCGCGGGCGTCGATACCGTCCAACAGCCTCGGCGATCCGATATTGCTGGTCATGATCAGAATCGTGTTCTTGAAATTCACCGTGCGCCCGTGCGAATCCGTCAAGCGTCCGTCTTCCATGATCTGCAAGAGAATATTGAACACATCGGGGTGCGCTTTCTCCATCTCGTCGAGCAGCACGACGCTGTACGGCTTGCGCCGCACCGCTTCCGTCAGTTGCCCGCCCTCTTCATAGCCGATATAGCCCGGGGGCGCGCCGATCAGACGCGACACCACGTGTTTCTCCATGTACTCGCTCATGTCGATCCGCACCATGTTTTCTTCCGAGTCAAACAACGCCGCGGCCAGGGTGCGGGCCAATTCCGTCTTGCCCACGCCCGTCGGCCCGAGAAACAGGAACGAGCCGATCGGCCGGTTCGGATTCTGGATGCCCGCCCGCGCGCGCAGGACCGCGTCGGCCACCGCGCGGACCGCCTCGTCCTGCCCGATCACGCGGCGGTGCAGGACCGTGTCCAGTTTCAGCAGCTTCTCCCGCTCGCCCTCCAGCAACCGAGAGAGCGGAATACCCGACCAGCGCGAAACCACCTCCGCAATTTCCGCTTCCGAGACTTCCTCCCGCAACAGCGTCGCCTTCCCCTCGCCCCCGTTCAGGGCGGCTTCCGCTTCCGCAACCTTGCGCTCCAGTTCCGGCACCGTGCCGTGGCGCAATTGCGCCGAACGCTCCAGGTCATAGGCCCGCTCCGCCGCGTCACGCTCGCGCCGCGCCTGTTCGAGCTGTTCGCGCAGGCGGCGCACTTCCGAGATCGCCTCCTTCTCGGCTTCCCACTGCGTCCGCATGGCTCCCGCTTCGGCGCGCAGCCCCTCCAGCTCCTTTCGCAACGCCTGCAGCCGCTCGCGGCTGCCCTTGTCCTTCTCCTGCTTCAGGGCGGTTTCTTCAATCTCCAGCCGCATGACTTTGCGCGTGATCTCGTCCAGCTCCGCCGGCAACGAGTCAATCTCCGTGCGGATCGACGCACACGCCTCGTCCATCAGGTCGATGGCCTTGTCGGGCAGAAACCGGTCGCTGATGTAACGGTCGGACAGCACCGCCGCCGAGACCAGCGCCGCATCCTGAATGCGCACGCCGTGATGAATCTCGAAACGCTCCTTCAGTCCGCGCAGAATCGAAACCGTGTCCTCCACGCTCGGGGCGTCCACCAGCACCGGTTGAAAACGCCGTTCCAGGGCCGCGTCCTTCTCAACGTGTTTCCGGTACTCGTCCAAGGTCGTGGCGCCGATACAATGCAACTCCCCGCGCGCCAGCATCGGTTTAAGCATGTTGCCGGCGTCGGTGGATCCCTCGGTCCGGCCCGCGCCGACAATCGTATGCAGTTCGTCAATGAAGAGAATAATCCGCCCCTCGGACGCCTTGATCTCCGTCAGCACCGCCTTCAAACGCTCCTCGAACTCCCCGCGGTACTTCGCGCCCGCCATTAACGCGGTCATGTCCAGCGCGAAAATCGTATGGTCCTTGAGACCCTCGGGCACGTCGCCGCGGACAATCCGGTGCGCCAGACCCTCTACGATCGCCGTCTTCCCCACACCCGGATCGCCAATCAAAACCGGGTTGTTCTTGGTCCGGCGGGACAGAATACGGATCACGCTCCGGATCTCGCCGTCGCGTCCGATCACGGGATCCAGCTTGCCGTCCCGGGCCAGGCTCACCAGGTCCACGCCGTACTTCTCCAGCGCTTCGTATGCGCCTTCCGGATTGTCCGACGTCACCCGCTGATTGCCGCGCACGCGCTGCATTTCCTGCAATAACCGCCCTCGCTCCAAACCCAGCGCGGACAGGATCCGCCCCGCCTCGCTTTGCGCCCCTTCATCGACAAACGCCAGAAGCATATGCTCCACCGAGACATACTCGTCGTTTAAGCGCCCCGCTTCGTCAGCCGCAGCCACAAGCAAACGGTTCAACCGCTGCGTAACATACACCTTCCCCGCTTCCGCACCCGGCCCGCTGACCCGCGGGCGCTTCTCCAGCGCGCCCTCCACGCGACCGCGCACATCGGCAACCGACAAGCCGCACCCCTCCAGCAAACGGCCCGCCAACCCCCGCTCCTGCTCCAGCAACGCCAGCAAGACATGCTCCCCGTCCACCTCCTGGTGTCCGTAACGCACCGCCTTCACCTGTGCGGCCTGCACCGCCGCCTGCGCATTCTGTGTCAACCTGCTCAAATCCATCACGTTTCACTACCTCTCTGCATTATGCGCCCATACCTAAAGCACACCCTATGCCAAGCCCCCGATACACAAGCCGAGAATCTTTAGATCACTCATTGCCAACAGCTTACGATGTACGCCATATACCATAGATAGAGCCATTATGACCCTTCGCTTAATGACAAGAACATGGCGCCGTGCCATTATAGCTCATTCTCGCGACTGGCATCGTCGAGAGGATACGGTTAAGGAGGGGCGGCTGTCAGGCCACCGGTCCCGTGACAGCACGCCGGGGAAAAGCGCTTTTCCGACGGGCCGGGTCGGCCGGTATGGGACCGGGTGATTTTCGCTTGAATTTTTCTCCCGATTTCTGTTAAGACACCCGCCTTTTGGAGCGTTATTAAAGATTAAGGATCAGACCACGGAGGACATTATGCTGGAAGTCCGGAATCTTCAGAAACACTTCGGCGCCATTCGCGCCGTGGCGGGCGTCTCCTTTCGCGTCGCGCAGGGAGAAGTCCTCGGGTTTCTCGGGCCGAACGGCGCGGGTAAAACCACAACCATGCGCATGATCACCGGGTTCCTGCCTCCCAGCGGAGGCACGGCCCTGGTCTGCGGCCACGATGTCCGCGAGGCTCCCGTGGAGGCCAAGCGCTGCATCGGCTATCTGCCCGAGAATGCCCCGGCCTACGATTCCATGACCGTGCTCAATTTTCTCCGGTTTGCGGCGGAGATCCGCGGTTTTCGCGGCGCCGATCTCGTCGGGCGCGTGGAATCCGCCATCGAGAAATGCCGGATCGAAGAGATCCGCCACCAGTCCATCGGCACTCTCTCCAAGGGGTACCGCCAGCGCGTCGTGTTTGCGCAGGCCATCCTGCACGATCCGCCCGTGCTCATCATGGACGAACCGACCGACGGCCTCGACCCGAACCAGAAGCATACCGTGCGCGAAATGATCAAGGGCATGGCGGCGGAAAAAGCGATTATCGTCTCCACGCATATCCTCGAGGAAGTGGACGCCGTCTGCAGCCGCGCCATCATCATCCGGCACGGCCAGATCGTGGCCAACGGCACGCCGCAGGAACTGAAGTCGCAGAGCCGCACGGGACGCCTGGACGACGTCTTTCGCAAGCTCACCCTGGACAAGGAGGACAGCTGACATGCAAGCCGTACGTAACTGCTGCGCGGTGCTCAAACGCGAGCTGAAATCGTATTTTGAATCGCCCGTCGCCTACGTCTTCATGGTTGCTTTTCTCGTGCTCACGGGTTTCCTGACCTTCTCGGTCAGCCGCCTTTACGAACGCGGAATCGGCGACCTGCAGCCGTTTTTTTTCTGGCACCCCTGGGTCTACCTGCTCCTCGTGCCCGCGGCCACCATGGGATTGTGGGCCGAGGAACGCCGCGCGGGAACCATTGAACTCCTGCTCACGATGCCGGTCACGATGATGCAGGCGATTCTGGGCAAGTTTTTCGCTGCGTGGCTGTTCATCATCATCAGCATCCTCCTGACGTTCCCCCTGCCGCTGACCCTGGCTTACCTGGGGGACCCGGACATGGGGGTCATTTTCTGCGGCTATTTCGGCTCGATCCTGCTGGCCGGCGCCGCGGTGTCCATCGGCATGCTCGCCTCCTGCCTGACGCGCAGCCAGGTGATCAGCTTCGTGCTCGCGCTGCTCATTACGCTGCTGCTGATCCTGGCAGGATGGCCGCCCGTGACGGACCTGTTTGTCCGCTGGGCGCCCCTCTGGCTCGTCGACGCGGTCGCGTCGTTCAGCCTGATGCCCCATTTCGAATCCATGCAGCGCGGCGTCATCGACCTGCGCGACGTGGCGTACTACCTCAGCGTCATGATTTTCATGATCGCCGCCGCACAGGTCGTCCTGGACAACCGGAAATCCGCTTGAGTCTGTAGATGAATGAAGCCGATAGCGAAGGAGCCCCTTCAATCATGAAAAAATTCGAATCGTTTGCGTTCTGGAAAGCCGGCACCGGCATCGCGGCATTGCTCGTCCTGCTGGCCGTGCTGATCGCCGCCACTGTGATCGTGGGCAATCTGCGGTTGCGCGCCGACCTGACCGAGGAAAATCTCTACACGCTCTCGCCGGGCACGAAAACCGTCCTGCGCGGCCTCGACCGCCCCGTGACGCTCAAGCTCTTCTTCAGCGCGTCACTCCCCCAGATGCCGATGTACCTCAAGACCTACGCCCGCCAGGTCCAGGACCTCCTGGCGGAGTACGAAGTGGCCGCCGGCGGCCGGCTCGTGGTCGAAACCTACGATCCCCGTCCGGATTCAGACGAAGAGGAATGGGCGCGCCGTTACGGGGTCGCCGGCCAATCGGTCGATATGTTCGGCCCGCCGCTGTATTTCGGCCTGGTCGCCGTCTCGGGAAAGGCCGAGGCCGCGGTTCCCGCGCTCGATCCGCGCGCCGACGACATGCTCGAATACACGGTCACCCGCCTGATCCACCGCGTCACCCATCCGGAGAAGCCGCGGATCGGGGTGTTGAGCGGGCTGCCCGTCCTGGGGAGCCAGACGCCGCCCTTCGCGATGCCGGGACAACCCCCGCCCCCGTCGCAACCGCGCTGGCTGGCGTTCCGCGATATCGGGGAAGATTACGAGCTCGTCCCCATCGAGACGGATGCCACGGCCGTCGACCCGGCGCTCGACGCCGTGGTGGTCATCCACCCCCCGGAACTCTCCGGCGAACTGGCGTACGCGCTCGACCAGTACGTGCTCGGCGGCGGACACCTGCTCGTCTTTCTCGATCCGCTCTGCCTCGCCGAGCTGGAAACGTCGGGCCCCGCGGCCAATCCGTACCAGATGCCGGAAGGCCGTTCTTCGCTCGATCCCCTGCTCGACGCCTGGGGCATCCCGTTCGACTCCGGAAGCGTCGTGGCCGACCTCCGCGCCGCCTCGCGTATCCGCGCCGGTGAAAACCGTGTCGAAGAAAGCCCCGTCTGGCTGTCCCTGACCGCGGCGGGCCATATCAACCGCGAGGATGTCCTCACCGCCAAGCTCGAATCGCTGATGCTCCCCTTTGCCGGAGCCTTCCGCGACGAAACGTCCGACCGGCTGACCGTCACCCCGCTGGTGACCTCGTCGTCCAGCGCCGGCCTGGTTGACGCCCGCCTGGCCCGCATGGGCGGACAGGCCGTCATGCGCGATTTCCAGAGCGGCGGCCTGCCGCTCAATCTCGCCCTCCGCGTGACCGGGACCTTCCCGACCGCCTTCCCCGACGGCAAACCCGGCGCCGCGGACGAGGACGCCGGCACCGCGGCGTCGACCGGCAGCGTAGCGGCGGCCGCCATGGACGGGCTGAACGAAGGCGAGGGCGCTGTGATCCTGGTCGGCGACGTCGATCTGCTGTACGACCGCTTCTGTGTTGAAGAACTCAATTTCTTCGGCGCAACGGCTTTCCAGCCCCTCAACGACAACCTGGCCTTCTTTGCCAATGCGCTCGAGCAGATGGCCGGCAGCACCGCGCTCATCGGCATCCGGTCGCGCGGCCGCACGGCAAGGCCGTTCGACCGCGTCCTCGAGCTGGAGGAAAAAGCGCGCCGCGAATGGCAGGCCCGCGAAGAGGATCTCACGCGCAAACTCAACGATACCCGCGCGCGCCTGCGCGAACTCCAGACTCAGAAGGATGAAAGCCAGCGTTTTATCCTGAGCAAACAGCAGCGCGAAGCCATCGAACGCTTCAAGGAAGAGGAATTGCAGATCCAGCGCCGGCTCAAGGATGTGCGCAAGAATCTCCGGCGCGATATCGAACGTCTGGGCATCCGGGTCAAGATGATCAATATCGCGCTGGTACCCGTGCTCGTCGCGCTGGGCGGCGTGTTGTACGGCATGTACCGCAAACGGAAAGTCGGATGAAGAGCGGACGGTCCTCAAGGACCGCCGCGTAGAGCCGTGTATAATCGATAGCGTACTGGAGCGAAGCAGGGATATACCATGAAAACCAAGCAACTGCTGATTCTCGTCGTCCTGGCACTGATCCTCGGCGGACTGGCCGTGCTCACGTCCCGCCGCCGCGAAACGGCGGCGCCGTCGGTTATCGGACAGGAGGTCCTCCCCGATCTGGACGTCAATGCCGTCCGCAAAATCGTCGTGACCGCCGGGACGAACAGCGCCACGATCGTGAAGCGCGGCGGTGCCTGGACGGCCGCCGAGGCATTCGGCTATCCCGCCGATTTCGAAAAGATCCGCGAACGCCTGATCGACCTCGCCGACCTGCGCATCGGCCAGGTCATCGCGGCCGCCGGGGAACAGCGACGGGCGCTCAACCTCCTGCCGCCCTCCGCGGAGGCCGGCGGGGGCACGCGGGTGGCGCTCTACGACGACCCCGAGGCCGCCGAGCCCGTCGCCGCACTGCTCGTCGGCGCCACGCGCCGCCGCGCGCCGGCCGATGGAGGCGCCTACGGCGGGTATCCCGACGGGCAGTATGTATCGCCCGACGGCGGAGACACCGTCTACCTGGTGGCCGACACGCTTAACACCTTCGCCCCGGAGGCCGCGAGCTGGCTGGATACCGAAATCGTCAACGTCGCCGCCGCGGACGTCACCAACGTGACGATCCGGCACCCGGATTCCCAGCCCGTGCGGCTCGCACGCGGTGCCGACGGCGGCGACCTGGCCGTGCAGGGACTCGCGGAAGACGAAGAAACGGACACGTCGAAGGTTTACGGCGTCGCATCCGCCCTCAGCTATCTGCGCTTCGATGACATCGCGGACCCCGCCCTGCCCGACGACGCTCTCGGCCTGGACAATCCGGCTGTCTTTACCGCGCAGACTCGAAAGGGCGAAACCTACACCATACGCCTCGGGGCGGCCCCGGAGGGACACGACGGACGCTATGCCCGGCTCAGCGCGGCCCTGCTGCCGCAAGCCGAACCGGCCGGAACCTCCCCCGCCGAAGCGAGCACCGAAGCCGCTGCCGGGCCGGAGGCCGAAAACCCCGAAAGCGGGGCCGACGCCCAGGCTCAAAAGGAACGGGCCGAACAGGAGGAAAAGATCGCCGTTCTGAACCGGCGCCTGGAGGGCTGGACCTATCGTATCCCCTCGCACAAGGCCAAGGCCATGCTCTACTCCCGGGACGATATCGTCACCGCGAAAGAGCAGGAAGACGAGAAGCCGCCCACTGCCGCAACCGACGAAACGGAGTAATCAGCGATGACAACGCCACCCGCGCCCGCCCCCGGAACCGCCGAAACCGATATCTCGCGGGCTACCGGCTTGATTGCGGAACAGGCAGGCCGCATCGAAACCCTGCGCAACGAAGTCAACAAGGTCCTGGTCGGCCAGGAGAAACTCCTGGACCGCATGTTGATCGCGCTGATCTGCAACGGCCACATCCTGCTCGAGGGTGTGCCCGGCCTGGCCAAGACAACGGCCGTTAAGACGCTTGCCGGCGCGCTGGGGCTCGGGTTTCAACGCATTTCCTTTACCCCCGACCTGCTTCCGGCCGACGTCATCGGCACCATGATCTACAATCCGCGGGACGGATCCTTTCAGCCCCGCCAGGGCCCCGTGTTTACAAACCTGCTCCTGGCCGACGAAATCAACCGCGCGCCGGCCAAGGTCCAGTCGGCCCTCCTGGAAGCCATGCAGGAACGGCAGGTCACCATCGGCAATACCACCTACCCCCTGCCCTCGCCCTTCCTGGTCATGGCCACTCAGAACCCGATCGAACAGGAGGGGACCTATCCCCTGCCCGAAGCGCAGATCGACCGTTTCATGCTGAAATGCAAGGTAGACTATCCCTCACGCGACGACGAACGGCGCATCATGAACCGCTTTACCCGCCGCTTCGAGGCGGCCGTCAACGCGGTCTTCGACGCCGAATCGATCCGGATCCTGCGGGACATCCTCGACCAGGTCTATTGCGACGAGAAAGTCGGCGATTATATC
>JAFGIZ010000212.1 GCA_016929365.1 Lentisphaerota bacterium | reverse complement strand
CGCGGTCGACGCACAACCGTCCGCCCCGCCGCCAGAGGTCGGGGACCGACCGCCGGTACGCGCGCTCCTCGCGCACCGCGGCTTCGGCCAGCGGGCCGCATGCCGCCGGCAGGTCCGGCCGGTTACGGATGAATTTCAGGAACGTCTCCGTGTCCAGCCGGTCGAACTGCGCCCACGCGCCCCGCCGCAGCCCCTCCCCGATCAGCCGCACGTCCGCGGGGCTCATCGGCAGAAACCACAAGAGCGCCAGGCCCGCCCGGAAGTCCAGCGTGCAGAGCCCGCGTGACGGATCGCTCTCGTAGCCGTACCGCTTGAAGACGTTGGGCTGGCTCTTCAGCGTCCACCAGGTATACTGCCGCGCCAGTTCCCGCGCGCCCATGGCGCGCAAGAGGCGCACGACGCGGTCCATGAACTGCCGCTTCGCGACGTACTCCGGGCTGTCCGTGTTCCGGGGGTCCGCCTCGCGCCAGGGCCGGCGCTTGCAGGGATGGACATCCGCCTCCAGCCGCCACACCCGGCCCTCCACCCATTCGAGCACGTCGCCGTACGCCCCGGTCACCGGATCGTAAAACGACGCAAACGCTTTCGGCACCGCTTCCGGCCGGCCCCACTCCGCCTCAACGACCCGCCGGAAGACTTCGCGAAACAGCAGCCCCGCGCGGCAGGCCGGCCGCAGGACCTGTGCGCTGAACGGCGCCTGGAAGCCCAGCGCATAAATGAAGTTCCGGAACCCCCTCCGCGGCCGCGACGGCGGAACGAGCAGCTTGACGGAATAACAGCCGCCCACCCGCAGGTCCGGGTCAACACCGTCCGCCGGCTCCAGCGCCTCGAGGACGGCGCGGTAGACCTGACCCGCAAACCCGCCCCCCGCGTAACGCTCGATGCGGAACCGCGCCCGGCCGTCGCGCTCCGGCCAGACGGTGGTCAGCGGCACGTCCAGCACGTCGCCCGCCTCGTACCGCTCGGGCCGGTACGCCACGAGCAGGGCCTGCTCGCGAATCCGCCCGCGCAAGTCCGAAATCACCGCGTTCATAAGCCGGTCATCCGCATCCACCCCCACACCCCCACGCACGCACAGACATCCACGGCCCGCTGCCCTTACCCTGCCTCGACCGGGCCGCGCCGCTGCTTCTTCTCGCTTTGCTTCTTCTTTTCCTCGAGCATCCGCTGCTTCGCACGGCGCGAACGCCGCCGTTTCTGACGGCGAATCTTCTCGATTTCCTGCCGGCGTCGGCTCTTCTCGCCCCGAACCTGCTCCTCCAGCCGATCGCACAACTCCCGCCGCGCCAGCACGCGGTTGACCGCCCGGGATCGCGCCCGCTGGCACTTGACCTCAATGTGTGACGGTTCGTGGCGCAGATACACACAGGAGGCCGTTTTATTGACCTTCTGGCCGCCCTTTCCGGAACCCAGAACAAATTTCTCCACCAGGTCCTCGTCCCGGATGCCCAGCGCCTTCATGCGCTCGGCGACCTGGCGTTCCTTGGCCCGGCTGATGGTCGGATCGCTCATTTTTCCGGTTTGACCCCTCTCGCACTGCTGGTACTGTATGGTGTCGGCAGGCAAACGTCACGAGTCTTTCAGAGACCATGAAGATCACCGAAATCGCCTATCTGGGTCCCATCGGCACCTACTCCCACCTTGTCGCGGAAAAGCGCTACGGACGCGATAAGCGTTTCGTGCCGTTTGCGACCATCACCGATGTCTGCGCCTACGTCGCACGCCGTGGCGACCGCCGCGGCGTGGTGCCCGTCGAGAACTCCTCCGGCGGGGCGATTTACGAAACCGTCGATATCCTCCTCGCCAACAAGCCGCGTGTGCGCATCGAGGAAGAGCTCGCCCTGAACGTCCGCCTGGCCCTGCTCGGCCGCGAAGGCGAAACGCCGCGCGTGCTCTATTCCCATTTCGCGCCGCTCGAGCATTGCGGCCCCTGGATCAAGAAGCATCTGCCGCGCGTGGACAAACGCGTGGTGAACAGCACCGCCGTCGCCGCGCAGCGCGCCGCGGGCGAACACGGCGCCGTGGCCCTGGCCAGCCGCAAGGCGGCGCGCCTCTGCGGGCTGCAGGTACTGCATTACCCCGTCGAGGCCGAGGTGCCGAACCTGACCGTGTTCCTCGCGATCGGCGCGGAAGAACGCATCCTGCCGCATGCCGCCAAAACCACGCTGGCCGTGAAACTGCCGAACGTGCCCGGCAGCCTCTGCACCTTCCTGGAAGCGTTCCGGGACGAAGGGGTGAACCTGTCCCGCCTGATCTCCCGCCCCATGCGCGGCTGCCCGCGCGAGTACGCGTTCCTGGTGGATATCGAAGGCGGCGGCCGCGATCCGGCCGTGAAACGCGCCCTTGCCAAGGCGCGCCGTGCGTCAGTCGACCTGCGCCTCGTCGGCGCCTATCCCTGCCGCCGGCCGTACCGCTCCTGACCCGCCCGCGAGGGTCGCGGCCCCCGTGTGGACAAACCACAGTCCGAACGCCAGCAGGACCACGCCGCACACGGCGATAATCCCCCGGTAAAGACGGTCCGTCATCAGCCGCCGCCCCCTGGCTACGCCCGTGCTGACCAGCCCGTACCACGCCAGGTCCGCCAGGATGTGCCCGGCAAAGAATACGAGCACACCCGCCAGGCCCAGCTTGAGGCTGATCACCAGGTAGCTCATCCCGATCGTCGCCCACCAGATGGTCCAGTACGGGTTCGACAGCGACACGACCACGCCCGCCGCCACGGGATGCAGCCGCCGGCGCGGTGCGGTGCCGGCCCGCAAGGAAAGGCCCGGGGCCGCCCGGATCATGTCCGCTCCCATCCAGAGCAGAATCGCGCCGCCCGCAAAGGCAATGACGCTGATTACCGCGGGGTTCTTCAGGAAACTCGCCAGCCCGAACGCCACGCCCGCCACCAGCGCGCCTTCCAGCACGGCGTGCCCGAGAATCAGCAGCGGCCCCGCGCAGGCCCCGCGCCGCGCGCTCTCGTCGATCGTCACCGCCAGCAACGGACCCGGCATCAACGCGCCGGACAGCGCCACCATGAAGGCCGTCACGAAAAGACCGGCCAGTTCCAGAAATTCAGACATACGCCCAGTTTCCAATCCCAGCGCCAAACCTGTCAAGCGCCGCGGGCCGTCCGTCCGGGACCGGTCATCGCCAATCAGACCCTCCCCCCTTGACCCCGCCCTCCCCCTTCCGCATAATTCAATACCGTAGCCCCGTTCACGGCATTGCGCTGACCATGTCCAGGATTCATCAGCAACTCAGTTCCGTTCAGAAACACCGGGTCCCGGCCCCATCCGATCCGGTGCCGGCGGATACTCAAACGGCCCGATTACAAACGCGTCTGGCCGAACTGGAGGGCGAACTCGAGAAGGCCCGTAAGGAGGCGGCCGCGGCGGCACAGGCCGCCGAGCGCGTCCGCGACCTGGAAACGCGCCTGGCAACGCTGAGCGGGGAACGCGACAAGGCCCGTGCCGAAATCAAGACGCTCAAAACCGCGTCGGAGCGCTCCGGCAGAGAACTTAAAGCGGCGCTCGAAACCCTGGCCGCCGAAAAAACCGGACACGCCGGGTTACGCCGCGAAAGCCGCGAGCGTGAAAAAGCGCTGCAGGCTGACGCGGCCGAACGCGACCGCACCGCCGCGGCGCGTATCCGGGAACTGGAATCCCAGGCGGAGCAGTCCACCCGCCTGCTCGAAGCCGCCCAGGCGGAGATTCAAAAAGCGCGCCGAACCGCCGGCAGGCAGGCCCACGCCGCGGAAACCGCCGCCGAACACACCCGGGAGCTGGAACAGCGGATCGAAAGGCTTGCCGCGGAAAACAGGGACCTCACGACCCGCGCGGAGCGCCAGGCGGGGGAGGCGCAACGGTGGCGCGCCGAAGCCGCCGGCGCGGTCCAAACCGCCGCGGACGTCGAGGCGGGGCTGCGTTCGACCCTGATGGAAACGGAGCAGAACCTGCAGAACGAACGCGACCGGGCCGCGGAGCTGGAACGCCGCTTCGCGGACCAGGCCCGCGCGCACGAAGCGTACCGCCAGGAAGCCCGGCGCCGGGAGGCGCAGCGCGCCGGCGGGCCGGACGCGCCCGGCCCGGCCGGCCGGACCTGGTTCCTGCGCCTGGATGACGGATCGCTTTACGGGCCCGCCGATCTCGACCGCCTCGTGGACTGGGCAGCCCAGTGCCGGATCGGCCCGGAACACGAGGTCTCGACCGACAAGACCCGCTGGATCAAGGCGACCGAGGTTCCCGAACTCGGCCTGGAATGGGACGTCACGCTGGCGGACGGCGCCGCTTACGGCCCGGTCAACCTGTTCGCCGTCCGCGATCTCATCGCCGACAACAGCGTCTCCGCGGAATCGAGCATCGTCAACCGGCATTCCGGCGAAACCTGGCCCGCCGGACGCGTGTTAAGCCCTGACATCGTGCGGGTTTATGACGAGAATCGTTCCCTGAAACAGGACCTGGCGCAGCGCAAGCGCGCACTGGCCGAGACCGAAGCGCGCGTCAAGGAACTGGAAGCCAGGATTGCCGAACTGCAGTCCCGCGTTGCGCCGCATGCGTCCGCGCCGCCCAAGATCGTCTCGCAGCGTCTGCGCCGCGAGGCGCCCGCCTGATCACCCGTTCTCCGCGCCGGTCTTGGGCGCCCGTTTCTTCCGGCGCCGACGCGGCGGCCGTTTGGGTTTTTCCACCGCCGCACGCAAGGGCACCGACAACGAGCCGTCGAAGAACTCGATGATGTGTCCTTTCTCGATCAGCCAGCTCAACGGCGCCAGGACCTCCCGGCCCTCCGCGGATCCGGGATCCGCGCCCGGCCGCAGCCGCTCGACAAGCTGCTTGCGCGTAGACCCCGGGTGTTCGCCGAGGCTGCCCAGCACCTCCCGCAAATGCGCGACCACGTGCGCCGTATCCAGCGGCGCCGGCCGCGTGGCCGTCACGAAGGTCTGGCCCGAGCCCGCCTTGAAAAGGTATAGGCGCTTGTGCCGGAACGCCGCGCGCAAGGCCAGCGACAGGGACAGCGGGAAACGGGTCTCCCGGGCCCAGGCTTCGCTGACCGCCCGCCGGAGAGCGGGGTCCGCAATCCGACGCGCCT
>JAFGIZ010000211.1 GCA_016929365.1 Lentisphaerota bacterium | reverse complement strand
TGCCGCCAACTGTAATCGCCGCCCCGCAACCCGAACTCCCGCGCCCGTTCCTGGATCGGCACATACCGGCTGTGATAATAGACGTGCACCTGGAAGTAATCCGGCCGCGTCTCCCGGATGAAATCCATTGTCTTGCGCACCGACTCGTCCGTTTCGCCGGGAAACCCGACGATGAACGAGGTATAGGTCAGGATCCCGCGCGCCTTGAGCTCCCGGATGCCCGCGCGGTAGTCCTCAACCGTCGCCTGCTTGTTCATGGCGTCCAGGATGCGCTGCTCGCCGGACTCGATGCCGAGAAACACCCCGCGGCAGCCGGCGGCCTTGAGCAGATCGTACGTCTCGGCGTCGGCATCGGCGCACCGGAGATTCGAAAACCAGGCGAAATCGAAGCCGTTGTCGATCATCATCCCGAGCAGCGCCTTGAACCGTTTGACCGGCACGTTCGGCGTGTCGTCCGTAAAAATCAGCGTGCGGGTGCCGGCCTCGTGCAGCCGGCGCAGCTGCCGCTCGACCGTCTCCACGCCGGCCAGCCGCAGCGGGCCGGCCAGCGCCGGGTAACGGCAGAACGAACAGCGAAACGCGCAACTGCGGGACAGCATGATCAGGGCCGTCGGCGCCACCAGGGCCGAAGGCAGCAGCGACCAGTCGATCGCGTCCGCGTCCATGTCGTTGTCTTCCGGCTCGCGGGGGGTTCTGGAAAAGGCGTCTTTCCCATCGCGCGGGCCGCGCACAATGAGGTTCGGAATATCTTCAAACCGTTCCGTCCCGGCCGCCGTAACCCGCAAGACCTTTTCCAACGCCGCCTCACCCTGCGCATCGTGCACGTAGATATCCGCCCCCAGCTCCGCCAGCACCCGGTCCTGCGCCGCCGGCCGCGACAGGCTGCACAGGTTGAGGATGTACGGCCCGCCGACGACGACCCGGCTCCCCGGACTGTGCGCGCGCACAAACCGCACGACTTCCTTGATCGGCTCGTTCTCCACGTAAAACGTCGTGGTCACCGCCACCACCCCCGGCTGCCTCCGCAACAGCGCGGCCAGCCGGTCCTGCTCCGCGTTATAGAAATTCACGAACTCCGCCGCGTAGCCCCGCCGGACCAGGTACGTGTACAGGTAACACACGGCCAGGTTCGGCAGCTGCATCGAATGCAGACCGTAGTCACGGCCGGTCGCTTCCTTTAAGGCGGCATTCAACAGGCCGGCCTGGTGCAGCCACCGGCCGCGGTAACGAAAGACGCTGCCTTGCATCTGGCGAAAGGCGCCGGAGACCTCGCGGATCCGCTCCCGCGCCGCCATCATCGCGTCGAGATCGTAATCGTGAAAGCCCACGATCACGCAATCCAGCCCGCCCGCCGTCACGTCCCGCCCCCCCGCCGGGCCCGCTCGCGCACGAACATGCGTGTAAACGTACGGGCCAGCGGACTCGGCGCCGAGCGGGTGCGTACGTTCACGCACGCCGGACGCCCGCACGCCAGCGCCCGGTCCAGCGCCGGCCCCAGCGCTCCGGCCTCCGTCACCGCCTCGCCGTGCGCGCCCATGGCCTGCGCCGCCTGCTCCCATTGCACGTCGCGCAGCGCCGTCGCCACGCCGCGCTCCGGCCCGTACAGCTTCTCCTGGAAATGCTTCTCGATGCCCCAGGCGGCATCGTTGCACACCACCGCCACGACCGGCAGCCCGTGCCGCACCGCGGTCTCGAACTCCATGACGCCGAACCCCAAAGCCCCGTCGCCCGTCACGAGAACCGGGCGCGAACGTGCTTCCGCGGCCCGGGCGCCCAGCGCGAACGGCAAGCCGCAGCCCATCTGCCCGAATACCGTGTTGAGCTGCCAGTCGCCCGGCCGGCGCGCCGGCAGGCAGTAACGCGCCCAGCCCGAGGCATCGCCGCCGTCAAACACCAGCCGGTCCGTGTCCCGCAACCGGGCCGCCAGCGCCAGGGCCACCTGCGCGGGATGCAGCGGGACCTCCCGGTCGCCCGCCAGCTTGGCGACCGCCTGTCCGTGCTCCCGGCGCGCCGCCCGCAGCGTCTCCAGCCAGGGCGTATCGCCGCGCCGGGTCCGCTGCGCGGCGGCCTCGCGCAACGCGCCCAGCACCGGCTTCACGTCCCCCGCCAACCCGACCGCCGCGGCGCGATTGCGGCCGATGTCCGCCTCGAGCGGCCACGCCTGGATCAGCTTCGCGCTCCCGAACGCGTGTCCGTACGCATAACGGCAATCCACCTTGTCGCCCAAAAGCAGAATCACGTCGGCATGCTGCAGGTTGCCGGCAACGGGATTGACCGACGCGTACGCGTCGCCGAAACAAAGCGGATGCGAATCCGGAATGAGGCCCCGCGCGCGTTCGACCGTGAACAGCGGCAGCCCCGTGTGCTCTACAAAATCCTCGAGCAGCGCCTCCGCCCGCCGCCAGTACACCAGGCTCCCGGCAATAATCGCGGGCCGCCCGGCGCCGGCAAGCAGGTCGACGGCGGCGGAGACACGGCTCCCCGAAACGGCCGGCGGACGGTCCTCGCTGTCGCGCGGCTCGCGCGCGCCGGCACGCCGGTCCGCGCAGCCGCTGTCCAGGATATCCGTCGGCACGCCGACGTAAACCGGACCGGGCACACCGGACAGCGTAAGGTCCAGGGCATCCGAGATCGCATCGGCCAGCCGCCCGGCATCGCGCACCATCCCCGCCTGCCGGGTAATCGGCGCACACAAGGCGGTCTGCGGCAGCTCCTGCCGGGCGCCCTTGCCGTGCTCGGCCAGGGGCGGCACGGCGCTGAGCACCAGGACCGGGCTTCCCTCCACATAGGCCGAGGCCATGCCGCCCACACCGTTGGCCAGGCCCGGCCCCTCGGGCAGCACGGCCACGCCCGGCGCCCGCGCCGCACGCGCATACCCCTCGGCCATGTGCACGACGGCGGCTTCATGCCTGCCGTCAATCACGCGCAGCCCGTGCGTCAGCGCCGCGTCGTAAATGGGCATGATGCCCGTCCCGGGCAGCGTGAAAAGCGTATCCACGCCGCGCCGCTTCAGCGCCCGGACAACCGCCTCCCCGCCGCTACCCACGTTGCACCTCCCTCGCCGCGTTCTTCTGCGCCCCGGCCTCCGATACGACATCATGATACATCTTCCTGTAACGCGGATACAGCGCCTTCCAGGAGAAGTGTGTTTCCGCGTGAGCGCGTGCCCTGGCGGACAGGGCCGCCTGTTCGGCCCGGATCCCGGGCCAGAGCGTTGTCAAAAACCCTTCCCGCGTAACGTCCGTCAGCCACCCGCCGTCCCCGACCACGAACCGCAGCCGCGGACTCGCGTGCGCGACAACGGGCACCCCGCAGGCCATGGCTTCCACGAGGCAGAGCCCGAACACTTCCTCGGCGGCGGGATGCACCAGCACGTCCATGCAGCCGTACACCGCCGGCATGGCGTCGAACGCGACATTCTTGAGGATCGTCATATTGGCCCCGAGCCGCTCGCGCGCCCTGCGCTCGAGCGCCGGGGTATCCGCGGTGGCGGCGCCGGCCAGAAGCAGATGGGGGCGTTCGCCGCCGCCCGCCCGCGCCAACAGCGATCCGACCTCGTCGACGAGCCTGTCCAGCCGCTTGTGCGGGCGCTGCAACGCGGCCGCGGCGCCGATGACCCAGGCCCGCTCCGGAATACCCTGCTCCGCCCGCCAGCGCTTCCTCTGTCCGGCCGCGGCCGGGGCAAACCGGCGGATATCCACGAAACTCGGCGCGAGGTAATGCCGCGCCCGCGCCAGGGCCGGCTCGGCGCGCGCGGCCTCGTAATCCGGCGGCGACACGTGCTGCAGATACGTGAACGCCCCCAGCGACGCCGGCGGCTCGTCGCTGACGTTGCCGAAAATGACGGGGAAGTCCACGGTCCGCGCCAGGATACCCGCCGCGACGAAATCCTGCGTGTGGAGCACGTCCACCGCGTCCCGCCCGTCCCCGCGCCGCAACCGGCGCCCTAACGCCCGCGCAAAGGAGCTCTGTTCCAGCGGATACCCTGCCGTCAGATGCCGGCGCCACGCGATGCGCGGCGCCGCGGCCGTGATGACGCGCACCGCCAACGATCCGCGCTTCAGATACCGCAGCCGGACATGCGGACAGCGCGCCGCACCGCCGCCGCAGAAAAGAAGAACGTCTTCCCCTTCCTCGTGCAGGCGCTCGGCCAGGGATTTCGCCCAGGCCTCGATGCCGCGCGCCACATGGCCGAGCCCCGAACTGGCAATGCCAATCCGCATACGCGCATCATGCCTTCAGAAACCCCGCCGCACAAGCCCCATCCCACCCGCGCTCTGCGCCGGCGACCGCTTACGGATGAGGCGTCACCGACCTTGCCGCGTTCCACCGGCGCAATTCCCCGTACATGAAGGCATGCGCCGCCAGCACCTTGCCGATAACCCCTTCCATCTCCGCGTCCTCGACCGTCGGCTCCTTCGACGTCGATACCAGCGTCAGCATCTCGCGGCTGGCCCACG
>JAFGIZ010000210.1 GCA_016929365.1 Lentisphaerota bacterium | reverse complement strand
GTTGGATGTTCAAATCCTCTTCGCCTCGCACTCGGAGAATGCCCTCAATAGCCTCAGGCATCAACTTCTGAACGATACCAAAAAATTTCTCGTGAGGGGTTGACAACGCCGGGGGAGTGGCTTATTTTGTTCCAAAATCAACAAATGGGAGTATGCAGCGGCATGGCGCGGCAGCGGCGAGCGGAAGCGGAGGTGTTGGCGGAGATGGTGCGGTTTCCCGCGCGATCGCGGGGCGACTTGTGCCGTCGGCTGGGCCGCAGCAAGGCCTCGGTGTCGCGTTTGGTTGACCGGTTGTTGCGTGCGGGTTACGTGGAAGAGGGCGCGAAACAGGCGGAACCGGGCCGGCGCGGGCGGCGGACGACGTTGCTGCGGGTGCGGCCCGACGTGGGTTACCTGGTGGGGGCCGACCTGGAGGGACTGGCGGCGCGGGCATGCGTGTTGGACGGCACGCGGCGGATCGTGGCGGCGGGGCGGCGCACGATCCGGGACTCCTGGTCGATGGCGCGTACGGTGGGGGTCTGGACGGAGCTGATTGAAGACGTCATTCGCCGGTCGCGGGTCCCGCGCGGCAAGCTGGCGGGCCTGGGGGTCGGCGTGCCGGGGGTGCTGCTGGCCGACGGGTTGCGGATCCGGTCGCACCTGCCGCCGGGCCGGCGCGTGGAGTTCGACCTGGAGCCGCAGCTGAGCCGGTTCGGGTTGCCGCTGGCCGCGGCCAACAACGTGTTGTGCGTGGCCGAGTACGAGCGCCGTGTGGGCTGGGCGGCGGGGGCGCCGTCGTTTCTGTCGGTGCTGGTGCGCTACGGGATCGGGGCGGCGATTTATTCGCGGGGCCATTTTCTGCTGGGCGACGGCGTGTTTACCGGGGAGCTGGGGCACATGCGGATTGACGCGCGGGGGCCGGTGTGCGTATGCGGCCAGCGCGGCTGCCTGGACGCCTATTGTTCGGGCCGGACCTGGCCCGCTCCGGAAGCCCGCTCGGGCGCGGCCTGGCGGCGCGGCCTGCGTCAGCGGGGGCGTTACCTGGGGATAGCCGTGGCCAACCTGCTGAAGCTGTGCCATTTGCCGCGGGTCGTGATCAACGGCATCTACAACGAATACGCGGGGATGATCCGCCCCGTGGTATTGCAGGAGATCGAGACGGAATTGAAGGCGCTGGGGCTGGATGTTCCGGAGGTCGGGTTCGGCGAGCCGGTGGAATGCAAGGCGGGTATCGGCGCGGCGTTGCGGGCGGCGGACGCGCACTTTGCGGATTACGTGACGACGCGGGTATTCCGCGAGCGGGTCGGCAAGGCGGCCTGACAGGAGGCGGGGACGTATGCAGGAGGCGGTATTCAGAATTTACGCCGGCGAGCGGCACGTGGACATTCGCGTGACGACGGAGGGCCTGGCGCTCGAGACGCTGCTGGAGATTCCGGAGGGCGCCCCGCCGGAGCAGTCGGTCTACCTGCGGGAGCCGGACCCGTCGCGGCCCGAGGAGATCCGTTCGTTTCTGGCGGCCATGCGGGCCGTCGCAATCGTCGCGGACGGGCATCCGGATGCCGAGCTGCACGTCGCGACGGCGGAGGTGCCCGCGTTGACGGCGCGAGGGGCGGCCGGAGCGGACGGGCCGGAACGGTTCGATCTGCGGCTGACACGGGCGCTCGTGGAACAGCCCGAGGACCGGCGCCGGACACTGGCGGGCAATCTGGGGCTGCTGTATTCGCTTTCGCTGTACCTCTTCGAAAAAAAACACGGCATCGTGAGCTACCATTCCGGAACGCTGGTGGACACCCGGAGCAAGCGGATTTTTGTGACCGGCGGGGATGCCTCCTCGGGCAAGTCCGTGCTGATGCTGGATTTCATGGCGCATTACGGGCGTGGCGCGGATCAGCGGGTTCTCTCCACCGAAATGGGCCATCTCAGCGTGCGGGACGGCGAGCTGCAGGTCTATGCCGGGGCGCGCGTGGACAACGTGGCGCTGTTTCCGGGTCAGCCCGCGCAGGCGGCGCTGATGGCCCGGCTGTTCCCGGGGGCGGCGCTGCCCGATCCGTCCGGCAAGGTCGCGGTGCGGGGCACGGACGGGAGCGTCAAGGCGCCTCTGTCCGTGGGGGATTACGCGGCGCCGGAGGCGCAGTACGCGTCGCGCGACGGGTACCGGCTGGTCTACCTGATGCCGACGATCAAGGTGGGCCTCGAACCGGCGCCGCCGCGGCGGCTGGAGGCGGAGGAGCGGAAAGGCCTGCTGAGCTCGCTGATCGGCGTGGCAAGGCAGAAACTGGGCCAGAAACAGCCGTCCTGGGTTTACGGCGAAACGGCCGGCCTGTTCCTGCCGGCGGCGGCCCTGGCGGCGGCCCAGGACACGGAGGCGCGGACAATCGAGGCGTCACTGGACGACGCCTTTCTGGAGGCGGTGCTCGCGGTGCGGGGCGACCCTATCGCGTTCACGCGGCAGCCGGGCGCGTACTGGGAGCAGATCACCGAAGCGCTCGAGACAGCATGAGCCCGCGGGACGGAACGACGGAAAACGCATAACAAAACGGGTAAAAGGGGAAAACATACAGCAGAGGAGGAGGCAGAATGACACGTGCATTCGAGAAACAGGTATCGGTTCCGGAGCAGACCGGGATCATCATGGTCATCGAAAAGGAATTCGGGCCGGCCGGCGCGAAGGACTGGGCCGGCGCGGTGACCGGGCTGGCGAACGTCGTCAAGTGCACGTTCGGTACGGGCGCGCTCTATGACGAGGACGTGCTCAAGCAGAAGCTGGCGGCCTATGCGGACGCGGGCATCAGCACCATGATCGGCGGGACGCTGACCGAGGTGGCGATCCTGGACGCCGGCGGATACGACAAGGACCGCCTGGGCGGCTACCTGGAGTACGCCAAGGGCCTGGGCTTCACGCACCTGGAGTTTTCGGACGGGACGATCTACATCCCGGACGAGGACCGCGGCAAGATCATCCGCATGTGCATTGACGCGGGGTTCAAGGTGATCTCCGAGGTCGGCAAGAAGGACCCCAAGAAGGACGAGAAGATCACGCTGGAACAGCGCACGGCCCTGATGAAGCAGGACCTGGTGGACGGTTCCGAGATGGTCATTATCGAAGCACGCGAGTCCGGCAAGGGCATCGGCGTGATGGGCAAGGGCGGCGAGGTGGACTTCGCCGAGCTGGACGCCATTATCGAGGCCGTGGGGCTGGACAAGACCATGATCGAAGCGCCGGACAAGAGCCAGCAGCAGAACGTGTTCATGCGTTACGGACCGGCTGCGAACATCGGCAATGTGCAACCGCGCGACGTGTTGTCGGCGGCGGCGCTGCGCGGCGGTCTGCGCGGCGATACGATCAGCGCGCTTCGCAAGGAGCAGTGGACGCAGTATCACGCCTCGGTCAAGGCGCCGGAGGATTACGCGTAAGGGTTGCGGCCCGACAGGCCGTTGTAAAGACCGTGGATCGGAAGCCGGTGATCCGTGATCGGTAGGAGGGCCTGCCGATTACCGGTTACGGATCATCCGGCACACGACACGGACAGGCTATAACCGGGATTCAGGACGATGCAGGGCTTCGGCGGCACGGTCAACGCGGGGGGCGGGACGGCGTACTATTTTACGTCGTTTCCCGCGGGGCTGCGGTTCCGCTGTCTGCCGGGGTGCGGCCGGTGCTGCGCCGCGTACAGGATACCGGTCACGCGCCGCGACATGACGCGCCTGCGCGAAGCGGGATATGACGCGGACCGGGCGGTCCGGCCGGCGGAGAACGCGCCGAGCGAGATCGAAGGATACATCAACGAGGGCGTGTGCAAGCCGTGCGTGTTTCTGAACGCGCAGCGGCGCTGCGACGCCTATGCCGCGCGGCCGCTGTATTGCCGGACGTACCCGTTTATTCGCGATGCATACGGTATGTTGGAAATATCGGTGGATTATTCGTGCCCGGGCGTCGGGAGCGGCGATCCGGTGCGCCGGGAGGATCTGGAGCGTTGGCTGGCCGACGAGATGGAACAGGCCGCGGGCCGGGAACGTCTGGACGCCGCCCGCGCGGCATTTTCGTTCAGCGTGGAAGCGCTGAAGCAGCGGGGTGTTTTCATGGAGCAGGCGTGCATGACGCAGATCCGCGGGGCGCTGGTGCAGGCGGCGCTGGAGGCCCCGGGGGCGACGGCGGCCGCGGCGCGATTGCGCCGCATGGCGGACGTTTCAGGCGAGGTACTGCGGGATCGGGGCAACGTCACCCGGGCAGACACCGCGCGCCGCGTGGCCGCCGATGTACTGGGCGCGGCGGGCAACGGGTCCGCGTCGGGGCCGGCCGGAGGCGCGCTGACGGCCGAAGCGGGCGCCCTGTTCGAGGAGTACATGGACGTCTGGGGGTTGCGCCAGGGGCTGTTGCGGTATGCCCATGCCATGGGCGTAGCCGGAGCGGGTCCGGACAACGTTTTTGTGTTTTACGCGGATTTCATCGGCCGGGCCGCGACGGAAGTGCTGCATACCGCCGAGGCCCTGCGCGTGAAGCGGTCAGAGGACGCGCTTTCAACCGCTGCGCTGCGGGACGCGATTACGGCCAGGGACGCCGGTTTGAGAGGGCAGTGCACGAGCATGATACAGACATAGCGGCGCGGCGACGCTGCGCCGCCCGAGGGAGGTAAGCATGAGCAAGGTAAAAGTAGGTGTTGTCGGTTTCGGGACCATCGGCGAACGGATTGCCGACGGCCTGGCCGCGCAGGAAGACATGGAACTGGTGGGCGTCTGCGACGTGGCCGTGAGCCTGCCGGTCAAGGCGCTGATCGTTTCGGGCAAGGGCTACCCGCTCTATTGCGGGACGCCCGACAAGGTCAAGGACCTGGAAGCCGGCGGGGCGACCGTGGCGGGCACGCTGGACGACCTGCTGAAGCAGGTGGACATGGTGTGCGACGCCACCGCGCCGGGAGTCGGGGCTAAACTCAAGGAGCAATACGAGGCGCACGGCGTGAAGGCCACGTTCCAGGGCGGCGAGAAAATCGGCACGGGCGACCTGCAGTTCCACTCGCTGGCCAACTACGACAAGGCGTACGGGAAAGACTACCTGCACATTCTGTCGTGCAACACAACGGGCATGGCGCGCTGCATCAATTCGATCGACCGCGCCATCGGCGTGGAACGGGTCAACGCGATGATCATCCGACGCGCCGCGGACGTGGCGGAGACGCACAAGGGTCCGGTTGACGCGGCGATCGTGCAGAAGGTGCCCTCGCACCAGTGCGAGGACATCATGGCGGTGAGTCCGCACATCAAGGCGCTGAGCGTGGTGGTGACGCTGCCGATCACGCACGGCCACGTGCAGACGCTGCAGGTCCATTGCAAGCAGGACACGTCCAAGGAGCAAATCCTGGAGATCTTCGGGCAGAATCCGCGCCTCCAGATTTTCCGGATCGAGGACGGATTCCTGTCGAATTCGCACATTTTCGATTACTGCCGCGACCTGGGTCTGCCGCGCGCCGACATGTACGAGTGCCCGGTGTGGGACGAGATGATTCATGTCGAGGGCCGCGAGGTCTGGTTTACGCAGATGATTCCGCAGGAATCGATTGTGATTCCGGAGAACGTGGACGGCGTACGGGCGGCCATGAAAATGCAGGATGACTACGCCGACGCGATCGCGGAAACGAACAAGTACCTCAAGATGGGCGGCAAGGTCTGACCGGAGCCGGTGAGCGGACGATGATTGGAAAGATCAAAACGCTGGACGATATCGACCCGGCGGGCCGGACGGTGCTGCTGCGGGTGGACATCAACTGCCCTGTGGACGGCGCGACGAAGCGCATTACGGACGATACGCGGATCCGGCGGTCGGCCGGTACGCTGCGCGAGTTGAGCGACGCCGGCGCCAAGACGGTGATTCTGGCGCACCAGGCGGATCCGCTGGACTACCGCAACTTCACGCTGCTCGAAGAGCATCGCGAACGGCTGGCGGGGATCCTGGGCCGGCCGGTCGACTACATCAGCGATGTGGTCGGCCCGGCCGCCCTGGAGCGGGTCCGGGAGCTGCAGCCGGGCGGCCTGCTGCTGCTGGAGAACGTGCGCATTCACACCGAGGAAACGGTCATTTTCGAGAAGGAGGCCAGACTGTCGCCGGCGGAGCAGGCCCAAACGCTGGTCGTGCGCCGGCTGGCCCCGCTGGCCGACCTGTATGTGTGCGATGCGTTCGCGTGCGTGCACCGGTCGGAGCCGACGCTGGTCGGCTTTCCGCGGCTGCTGCCCGCCGCCGCGGGCCGCCTGTTCGAGGCGGAGCTGCGGGCGCTGACGGCGGTGCGCGACAACCCGGCGCACCCCTGCGTGTTCGTGCTCGGCGGCGCGAAAATCCTGGACGCGTTCGGCATGATGCGTTCGGTCCTGGAAAACGGATCGGCGGACGCCGTGTTGACCACGGGGCTTGTGGCGCCGGTGATGATGAAGGCGGCGGGGGCGGACCTGGGCGCGCCGACCGACGCGCTGCTGGAAAAGATGAACCTGCTGCCGTTCGTGGCGGAGGCGCAGGCGTTGCTGGAGGTCTACGCGGACCGCATTGTGCGGCCCGTGGACGTGGGCCTGGACCGCAACGGGACCCGAGAGGACGTGCCGGCGGCGGCGCTGCCGGCGGACGGCATGATCGCCGACATCGGGCCGGAGACACGGGCGGCGTATGCCGCGCGGATCGCGGAAGCGAAGACGATCTTCATGAACGGCCCGGCGGGGCGATACGAAGATCCGGCGTTCGCGGCCGGGACGGAGGGGCTCTGGAACGCGGTGGCCGATTCGGCGGGAATGTCGGTCATGGGCGGCGGCGACTCCATTGCCGCCGCGGAGCGGTTCAAGGTGGCCGGCCGGATTTCGTACATCAGCACCGCCGGCGGCGGGCTGATCCGGTTCCTGTCGGGCCGGCCGTTGCCGGTACTGGAGGCGTTGGAACAGGCTTGACCACAAATCGAAACAGAAAAGGAGCGCAAGGATGGACAAAGACATAAGGCAACACGCCAAGGAGACGTATTTGAGCGGCTATTCGTGCGGAGAAGCGGTCATGAAGGCCGCGCAGGATACGATCATGCCCGGACTGCCGCCCGAAGCGGTCAAGATCTGCTCGGCGTTCAAGACCGGGATCGGCGGCGCGAAAGGCGACGTCTGCGGCAGCCTGCTGGGTGCGTTGGCGGCGGCAGGGGCCCGTGACGGCCGCGCTGACAATCGGGACGACGCCTCGGCGATCAACGCGGAAGCCTGCCGTTTGTACGACGCGTTTCGCGAACAGTACGGCGCGGTGCGTTGCGACGCCTTGACGCGCGAATTCAGGACGGCCGACGGCGAAGAGAATCCGGACGTCTGGAACTCGCAGCCGCGCAAGGAGCATTGCTCGAACATTGTCGGGTTTGCAGCCGGGCTGCTGCAGCGGGAACATGCTTAGACCGCGTCCATCTTGTTTTGCCGGCACGGCTGTCGTGCTGTTCGCCCTGGCGGGCGCGGCGCGTGCGGACGTGTCCGTCACGCTGCCGGAGCGGACGGTCAAGGCCGGCGAACGGCTGACGATCCGGGGCCGGATCGAGCCCGGCGCGGAGCTGGATGTGGTCCTGGCCTCGCGGTTGGAATTTGTGCCCGGTGAGACCGCGGGGCGCATGGAGAAGGACCGTCTGCAACAAGCGGGTGAAACCTTTGGGTTCGATCCCGATACCCGGGTGCCCTACCTGTATTACGTGGTATCCTCACACCCGGAGCGGTATGGGCGCGTGAGGGAGAAGCGCTTTGGAGGCGCCTTTTTCTTCAAGGGCCTCTACAAAACGACCATGTTCGGGCTCCATGCCTGGAACGGCCTGTCCGAAGACGCGCGCGCGGTGCTGGGGCCGATTCGCACGGAAGCCGAGTGGAATCTGTTGCGGTACGCGCACGAGGTGCCGTTCGGCGTGGAGACCGTGGGCAAGGAGAAGACCTGCGTGGGCAAGGAGCTGGTGTTCTCGCGCTGCGTAGTCTCCGACGAAGAAACGCACAAGCACTATTGGAACGAAGACACGCACGTGACCGTGGACAAACGCACGGGCGCGTTCGAAGTCGTTTTCCCGACCTTCCGGCATACCCGGCCCGACACGGCGTTCGATATATACGTCAACGGGGTTAAGTCCGGGGCGTTCACCGTCCGGCCAAACGGCTTCTGGCTGCCGCTGGGTTGGCGATACGTTCATATCTGGTTGATTGTAATCGGCGCCATCATCGCCGGCACGTTCTACTCCATGATCGGCGCCTCGGGCGGCTTGCTCATGGCGGCATTCCAGGTCATGTTCGTCGGCACGGCCGGGCCGCTGGGCGTCAACGCGGCCAATGTCCTGAAGCCCTCGAACCTCGCCCTCACATGCGCCGCGAACATCAGCGGACTGTGGCGTTACTGGCTGAAGGAACGGCGACTGGTGCTGCCGGTGGCCGCGGTGTTTGCGCTGGGCGTGTTTCTCGGCGCCTTCGTTATCGGGCCGCCTCTGTCCGCCCGGTACTTGAACATGTCAACCTACAAGCCTTGGTTGGCGCTGGTGATATTCGTCATCTTCTTCCGCGCGCTGTACGATCTGACCCCTGCTGCCATGGCCAAACGCCAGTCCGTCAAGGCCGTGATCGACAAGTTCGCCGCACAGGTTCGACGCGTGAAACAGGAAGGGGGATCGATACGGATAGGGCACGTGGAGACCGTGCGGTTCAGCGTTCTCCGCCACGAGTTCAAGTTCTGGGGAGAAACCTTTCATGTCAACCTCCTGGCATTGGCTCTTTGCGGCGTGTTGATCGGAGTGGTCAGCGCCGCGTTCGGCATCGGGGGCGGGTTCATGCTGGTCCCGGCGGTGACGATTCTGGGCGGCCTCCCGATGCACGTGGCGGTGCCGATAGCGCTGTTCGCGTGCCTCGCGGGAAGCCTGGGCGGCATCGTGCGGTACATCCTGATGGGATATCCGCCCGATATCTGGATTGCGGGGGCGATCGTCGTAGGCGGCTTGACGGGCGGTGTTATCGGCAGTAAACTGCATGGCCTGTTTTCGGAAAAAACGCTCAAGATAATCCTTGCCGTTTTGTTGCTGCTCATTGCCTTTCGTTTTCTCGGAATCGTCATCTGGATCTAGGCGCAACACAGGATCGCAATCCGGAGTCGGACTTGGCAAAAACCAAAAAGGAAAGGATACATACATGGCCAACTCCAAACTGATGAAAACCCTGTTCGGGACGGACAAACCCCTGACGGTCATCCCGGGCGCCCTGCTGGCGCTGGCCGTCATGCTGGTCTCGGTGTGGCTGGCGGACGCGCTGGGCGGATTCTTCAAGGCCCAGTTCAACCTGGACAAGTCGCCGGTCTCGACGTTCCTTCTGGCCATCATCGTAGGCATGGTCGTGCGGAACGTGATTCCGCTGCCGAAACAGGTCGACGCGGGGATCAAGTTCTGCGTGGCCAAGCTGCTGCGCCTGGGCATCATGTTCCTGGGCATCCGGCTGAGCGTCCTGGCGGCGGCCAAGATCGGCATCGTGGCGGTGGTCGTCGTGGTGCTTTGCATCAGCGCGGGCATTGCCGTTTCGCTGTTGCTGGCGCGGCTGTTCGGGGTATCGGACCGGCTGGGCACATTGATTGCCGCCGGGACGGGCATCTGCGGCGTAAGCGCGATCGTGGCGACGGCGCCGACGATCGACGCGAAAGAGGAAGAAACAACGTATGCCATCAGCACGATTACCATCTTCGGGCTGCTGGCCACGATCGTGTATCCGTACCTGGCGGAGCTGGTCCTGCACCTTAACCCGGCGCAGGCGGGGATTTTCCTGGGCACGGCGGTGCACGACACCTCGCAGGTCACGGGCGCGGCCTACATCTACGATCAGCTCTGGAACCAGTCCGCGTCGAAGATCGCGATTACGACGAAGCTGGTGCGCAACACGTTCCTCATGGCCGTGGTGCCGCTGTGCGCCATCATGTACGCGCGCCGGCAGGCCAAGGCCGCCAGCGAGGTTGTCGAAAAGATCAACGTGTGGAAGTACTTCCCCATGTTCGTGCTGGGCTTCCTCGGGTTCGCCCTGTTCCGGTCGATCGGGGATATTTTTGCCGAGGGCGAGTCGGGCCGTTTTCTCTTCTGGAACAGCGAAGCCTGGAGCAGCCTGTGCGGCATGATCAAGACCTGGGCCAAGAACATTCTCGCGGTGGCCATTGCGGCAGCGGGCTTGAGCACCCAGTTCAAGAAACTGAAGCAGCTCTCGCTCAAGCCGTTTATGATCGGCATGGCGGCAGCCTTGACCGTCGGTGCGTTGAGCTACATCCTGGTCACGGTGCTGCAGGGTCCGATTGCCAAGATGATCGGGGGCTGAGACAGGAGACGGGCGAGGACATGCAGGTGGATCTGAAATACGACCGGGAAACGATCCCGGTCCGGGTGCCCGACGCCGCGCTGGAGGCGGTACTGCTGCCCCGCGAGCGGCCGGGACTGCCCGATCTCGAGGGCGCCGTCCGTGATGCCCTGCGGCATCCGGTCGGCGCCCCCCTGCTGTCCGAGCTCGTGGCTCCGGGGAAAACCGTTGCGATCCTGGTCGACGACACAACGCGGCCGGTGCCGACGGCGCGGCTGCTGAGCGTCCTGCTGCCGGAGCTGGAGGCCGCGGGGGCGCAGCTGGAGCGGACCACGGTGATCTGCGCCACGGGCGTGCACCGCGTGCTGTCGGACGCCGAGTTCGCGGCGTTGCTGGGCCCCTATGCCGGGCGGGTCCGGGCGATCAGCCACGAGGCGGAAAACGAGGCTACGCTGACGGAGCTGGGGACCTCTTCGTGGGGCAACCCCATCAAGATCAACCGCGTATTTTTCGAGGCGGACGTCAAGTGCGTGGTCTGCGACACCGAATTCCATCAGTTCTGCGGTTACGGTGGCGGGGCCAAGTCCGTACTGCCCGGCATTGCCGACCGCGCGTCGGTGGAGCGCTGCCACGCGCGCATGGACGAGCCGGGGGCGGAGCCCGGCCGCATCCGCGGGAATCCCGTGCGCGAGGAGATCGAGGAAGCGGGACGCATGGCGGGCGTGGATTTTATTTTGAACGTCGTGCTCAACCGGGACCGCGAGGTGACGGCGGTGTTTGCGGGCGACCTGGTCGAGGCGTTTCTGGCCGGCGCCCGGGTATACGACGGGATGTACAAGGTCGCCGTGCCGCGCACGGTGGACACCGTGATCGTGAGCGCCGGCGGGGCGCCGCGCGACATCAATCTCTATCAGGCCCAGAAGGCGATCGAAACCGGGAAGAAGGTCGTACGGCAGGGCGGCACGATTATCGCCCTGGCGGCCTGTCCCGAAGGGCACGGGTCGGACCGGTTCCACCGGTGGATGTGCGAAGAGCAGGATTTGAACGCCATTATCCGCAAGACGCAGGAGCGCTTCATTTTAGGGGCGCACAAGGCCTACCAGATTGCGCGGGAAGTGCTCTGGGCGGACGTGCACCTCTATTCCATGCTGCCCGAGGCGTGGGTGCGGGCCTACCGCATGCATCCGCTGAAGGACACGGCGGCCATCGAGGCCCTGGCCGACCGCGCGCAACGCGTGGTGGTCATTCCGGAAGCGACGCTCACGTTGCCGGTCCTGGAAGAATCTCTGGAAACCAAGGCATAACACAACAAGCACAGTAACGGAGGAAAGACATGGAATTGTTTCTCGATACAGCCATGATCGACGAAATCAAGGAAGCGTGGAGCTGGGGGATCCTCGACGGGGTGACCACCAACCCCACGCACGTGGCGGCGTCGGGCAAGAAGTTCTACGAGGTGCTGGAAGAAATCTGCGGCATCGTGGACGGGCCCATCAGCGCCGAGGTCGTGGGCCTCAAGGCCGAGGACATGGTCAAGGAGGCGGAAGACCTGGTCAAGATTCACAAGAACATCGTGGTCAAGATTCCGGTCATCCGCGAGGGCATCAAGGCCATGTCGATTCTGTCGAAACAGGGCGTGAAGATCAATGCGACCCTGAACTTCAACGCCTCGCAGGCCCTGCTGGCGGCGAAGGCGGGGGCGGCGTACATCAGTCCGTTCGTGGGACGCCTGGATGCCATCAACGAAGCCGGCATGGACCTGGTTGACAAGATCCGGACCATTTACGACAACTACGGCTACGACACCAAGATCATTGTGGCCGCAATCCGGCATCCGGAGCACGTTCTGCAGGCGGCCCTTATCGGCGCCGAAGTCTGCACCATGCGCTTCGACGTGATGCAGAAACTGTACGACCACCCGTTGACGGACATCGGGCTGGACATGTTCCTGAAAGACTGGGAGAAAGTGCCGAAATAGCCCGTTCTTCCGGGAGGGCCCGGTTCCGCCCGGGCCGCGGGAGCCGGGACGCTCACGCGGCGGCGACGCGGAACACCAGAAAGGACAGATTATGAGTTTGACCACTGCGGCGCCCCTGGTGCGGCAGGCCGCGCAGGACGACTATGCCGTGCCGGCCGTGAATACCAGCGGTGCGGATTACGATATCGTGCGGGCGATTGTCGAAGTCGCCGAAGAACGGCGCTCGCCGGTGATCCTGATGTGCTATGCGGCGAACGCGGCGTACCAGGGTTTCGAATATGCGGGCGTCGTCATGCGGTACCTGGCCGAGCGGGCGGACGTGCCCGTCGCCGTACACCTGGACCATGCCACGGATGAAGCCGACATACAGGCCGCGCTGGACGCGGGGTT